>JBDRDQ010000364.1:0-16836 GCA_043820695.1 Gemmatimonadota bacterium
CTTCGTGCGAACCACACACCCCCGGCCCGTCCAGATCCGACCCGAAGGCCGGTGACTCCATCCGGATCACGAACAAGAGACAGAGTAAGATACTGGGCCCTGAACCGATCCGGTCCGACAGGTAGAAGAGGTAGGTCCCAAGCACCGTTCAAGTCTACGGTGAGACCGGACTCGCCCTTGAGGATTCGGAGGGTGGCATCCACTTCTTCACTGTAGTATTCACCGAGGAGGGATCGCTCCTCCTCCGGACTGAGGGGCGGTGGGGGATCTGAGGGAGGCGATGTCCCAGACCCCGGTTCCGCTCCCCGCTCCGGCAAGGGCTCCATTCGATCCTCCAGGAGGACTTCCCCGACACCCATGGCCATACTCATTGGATCGGTGAGCCCATAGTTGCAGAGGACCACGACAGCGAGGTCTTCTCCCGGATAGCGAAGGGTGGCGGCACGGTAACCCACGAACGCCCCTCCATGGCCCACGTAGGGAAGTCCCCTCTGGGTCCCGTGACGAAGACCAAGGGCGTAATCAACCGTATCGCCGGTGGTCAGAACTCCTCTTCCCTCCAACTGGGAGAGCCACGCTTCGCCACCAACATCCAGCGCCCAGAAATTGGCCATCCAGCGGGACACCTCTTCAACGGACGTAAAAACCCCGCCATCTCCGACGATATCCAGAGTGGTCTGGTCAACCACGAACCGCCCCTGGGGTCCTAATCCATAACCGGTGGCGCGCCCCGGTACGATCTCATGGTGGTCGTCGTGGTAGTGGGTGGACTTCATCCCGAGGGGCCAGAAGAGAAGACGCTCAGCCTGCTCCCTGAGGGTCTGGCCCGTAGTTCGCTCCACGAGCCGGCTCAGAAGCACGTATCCAGAATTGCTGTAAAGGAACTCCGATCCCGGAGGGAAGTTCAGGGCCTTCTGCCGGGCCAGGAGCGCTACCACGTCGTCTTCGGAGTACGTGGCTTCATCCCCCACGCCTCGCATGGCCATGAGCTCCAGGTAGTCCCGGAGACCGCTGGTATGGTGGAGGAGGTGACGCACCCTGATTGGGGCTTCGTATTCCGGAAGCTCCGGGAAGTGGATGCGGATGTCGTCATCGAGGGAGAAGGCGCCCTCCCCGGCCAGGAGCACCACGGTGCCGGCGGTGAATTGCTTCGAGACCGAGCCGGTCCGAAAGATGGTTCGGGCGTTGATGGCGATGCCGTGTTCCAGGTTCGCCATTCCATAACCCCGAGCGAAGGGAAGAGCTCCTTCTTCGATCACTCCCAGGGCACACCCGGGCGAGCGAGTGTTGTCCAGTTGGCGGAAGATCGAGTCGATACGTCGGCCTTCTGCAGGGGTCAGCGTTGAAAGGGCCCCTGTCTCCTGCGCCTGAGCAGCCAGAGCCCGGAAGGAGCTGGCGGCCGACGCCAGAAGGAGAAGGACTCCAGTGACAAGCAGCTGTCGCATGGGGATGCGCACCCGATGCTCCGGAGAAAAAGACGGGAAGGTCAATGCAGACGGAGCAGGTATTCGTATGCTCTCCGGATCCCCTCCAGCGCTCTCTTTGCCATAGCCCCTTCCGTTTCCAGCATTTTTCCGGTGTCGATGCCTGAGGTCCGCCAGAAGTCCAAGGCCCTCTCGGATTCGGCAATGATACTGTCCTCAACAGGCATCGTGATCATCCAGATGCCCTCCCCGTTTTCGTCCTGGAGTTCGAGGGTATTGATGAAAAGGGGGCGGATTCCCTCTGCTTCCGGATTGGCTCCTTCGAATTCCTCGTAGAGCTCACCTCTAATCTGATTCGCCGCATCGGCCAGTGGGGCCGTCTCAGGCCCATTCGCCTCAGGCGGCGTCTCTCCCACTGGCCAGAAGGGGACGGTTATCCCCGTGGAGGGTTGGCCGAGAATGGTCCACATGGTGCTCAACCTTGGATCTTCCTCCTCAAAAACACCCTGGATGATGGCGAAGGATACGGAGGAATTCCTGTTGATGCTCGAGTTGTTGGGGAAATAACCTGGGGCGTGGCCATCGACGGACCCGGTGAACGGGAGGGGGACCAACTCCCCATCCTTGTTTCCGAAGCTCCTGACCTGGGTTTTCACGATCTCCTTGAAATCGATCTTCTCGGTTCGATAGAAGTCGATCATCAGGCGTTCCGTCTGCAGGAATCTGTCCATGCTACCCGGCGGGTCACCCCTCGATCGATCCCCGTTTACTGCGAAGTTGGTGCGAAGGATGTACCCCTTCTCTGTGTCTGCAGCATCGTAACGCCAGTACTGGTGTCCTGCCGTTTCGAAAAAGGCAGCGGCGCCCGTAGCGTCGATGACGCCGTAATTGGTGTTGGTCATCCTCCCGCTTTCGTTCGTCTCCTTAAGCAGCTCTTCGAACTCCTCCACGGTGGCGGCCTCTGCCAATGCGTAGGCCATGAACAAGCCATTGTGAAGCCCGGTACGGCCGGCCGTGAGGTCCGTAGAGAGGGTGTTGATAATGGCGAATCCCTTTTCGTTCACACCCATCCAGGACGACGATGGATCGCCTGCGGAAATCACTGAGACGAAAGGAAAGGTGCCGGAAGTATTCCAGATGACCTCGTTGTTGGTCGCGCCGGCGTCCCGGGTTTTCCAGAGGAGAGGCCTGCCGTCAGCTGTGGCCCTCCCGCTTGCTACACCCGCCGTACATTCCTCCAGGTTGTCCTGGAGTTGAGACGCGGCGCCGGGAGGTAGGATCGCGGCGAGAAGAAATGGCAGGAAAACGAAGAACCGACCCGGCATTGTGCCCCCTAGCCCCCATGTCAGAGGGGTGATCCAAATGAAAAGAACGGACGCGGACAGTCCATTCTGGCGGCTTTCGTCGGAAGGCGTCAAGAGAGCGGCTTTTGGGCCATCGCCTCCATCGATCGTCCCACCCTTTCCGCCACCAACTGCGTAAACGGACGAATGTCTGAATGGACGCTGGCGGCTTCGAGTGCCGCCATGTATGAATCTCGATCTTCGACGGGGATCACTTTCCAGGGATACCCACCCGAGGCCAGCATGACGTTCATGAGAAAGCGGGCGATGCGGCCGTTGCCGTCCGGGTACGGGTGGATGTATCCGAACAACCAGTGGCCGAGCACAGCCCGCACCGAGGCCTGTGGTTCGTTCTCCAGCAAGTCGAACAGAGCCGGCATGGCATCGCGAACCGCTTCCCAGCGGGGCGGCACATGCCGCGAACCGCGCCGCCAACGCGTCACGATCACGTTGATCGTCATCCCTCCGTTCGGGATCCCAACCGCCGGCCCTGACCCGCTCGATCAGATCCGGTGTAACCCGGTAGCCTTCAATAGAGAGCGAGTGGTACGCGTCAATTTCGTACATCTCGTCCACCAAGGGCAGGTAGGCATCCGGGTCCAACGGGAAGCTAGGGGGAGAAGGAAGACTCTCGATTACCGCGTTTCGCATGCTCTTCCAGAGCGCTTCGAGTCGTCCGATGATCGGCGGCGCCCGCGTGGGGATCTCGGCGAGGGCCTCATCGGGATCAAACGGGTCAGCCTCCCGCTTGGCGTACTGGGCGGCCTCCATCGCCGCGTTGATCTCGTCTGCGGCATCGGCGCGTGCTTCAGGTCGTAGATGCTGGTACCAAACAGCAGGTCCACCGTGTTGTTCGTCCCCTGCGGCGAATAGACGACTACCTGCGGCGGGATCGCGGTGGCCTCTGTGTGGAGCAGGATCGACAGCTCCGGAGAGAGGTGCCATTCCTGGCCGAAGCGGGACGTGCAGTAGCGCGAGCAGAACTCCCAGAACGACGCGTACCACGGTGTGGTGTCGCGGGGCAGAGTGTTCGGGTTCGACGACATCCACCACCCCTTCATGATGGGTCGGAGGAAGCCATTCTTGAAGAGCCGCTCACGGTGATAACGTCCGATCTCCCGAGTCTTGAACAATCCGGACCCCGATCTTCCAGAGGAGCAGGGGCACGGCCGGCTGAAGACTGGGGAGATCCGGTCCCCGCCTGCCGTATTCGAGGTTGAAGTCCCCGAAATAGGTGCGGAAGAGGTGGCCGAAGAGCCTCCCGACAACCCCCGGGTCCGACAGTTCACGTCCCCTTTTCGTGAGGTGGAAGTTCCCCTTCCTCAGACGCATCCGTTCCAGCATGTCGGCTACGAAAACACGCTTCAGGTTTCCGGCTGCAGTGGCCGGGGCGCCCCGGGTTTCCACCAGCCGGGACAGGAAGATCCTTGCGTCGGCCAGCCACCTCCAGGGGGTAGCCCTATGATACGCCGCGTACGCCCGAAACAGCCCTTTCACGAGCCCTCCGGGAAGGCCCTGACCCGCCCAGGTGTTGGGTCTGCACGCCGGGGGCCAGACTTCCCGCCCCGCCAGATTTTCGGAAAGACCCCGTGCCATGGCGTCGAGACCCTCCAGGACCGATGCAACTCCGACCTCGCAACCCCGCTCCCGCAGGAGGGGTTTCAACACATCGGCCACCACCGCCCGCCGAACCATGACCCTGGCGGGCCATGCCCCCACCTTTGCAGCGGCGCTGGAAACGGACTTCTCGATGGCTCTGGCCACATCCTCGGGCTCGGCAGCCACCGCAAGGTGGATGTCGACCTCCAGGACCACATCCTCGGCCACCACCATGGCCGCCACCGTCCGGCAATCATCCTCCCCTGCAATCGTGGCCGGAACGGCAATCAGGTCAGCTTGCCAGGTACCCACCCCTTTCACCCACTCAAAAAGCTCCGGCGGAAGCGCCAACCCCTGCGGGGGCCCTCCGGGCTCCGGCCCGCCTCCCGCACCACGGCAATTTTTGTACTTCCGGCCGGAGCCGTAGGGACACGGTTGATTTCGGCCAAGGGGCGTTGACTCTCTCCAATCAGACAAGGATCCGCTGAGACACTATCGCTTCACGAACTCACTCCAGAGGGTTGTGCCCTCCTGAGAAGGCCGACCAGCGCCCCCAGCATGCTCTTCGCATGGACACTACTTGCCCCAGCCGCGCCCACGACATCGAGGTACAGTTTGCTCAGAAGGAGGCGAGGTCTCCTGGTTCTTCATGTCGAAGTGGCTTTGGCGTCCTTGCGCTGAGAGCCGACCATTGTCCTGATGGCGGAATTGGATGACAAAGTCGATCTTCCTGTCTGGAATGTCCACGATCTCCTGGGTAGCATCTCGGGTACAGGCCGCCCAAGGAAGACCAAGGTGGGCAACACCGGAGGAATCCATGACCCCCGTTCGTCTCGATATGCCCACCGGACCCGTGACCTTCCATCGCCTCGTCCTGGACTTCACGGGGACCTTATCTCTGGACGGGGCGCTTTTACCGGGAGTGGGGGCGCGGCTCGAGCGCCTCGCCGGAAGTCTCCAGATCACCGTCCTAACCGCCGACACCTTCGGTACCGCCAGGGAGGCTCTCACGGGACTCCCGATGGACGTTCGGGTGATCCGGAACGGTGAGGAAAAGGCCCAGGGGGTGGCAGCCATGGATCCGGAGAAAGTCATCGCCGTCGGAAACGGGAGGAACGACATCCCCATGATGGAGGTCGCCGGGCTCTCCATTGCAGTCATGGGACCGGAGGGGGCCGCGGCCGGCCTCCTGGCCTCCGTAGACATCGTGACCCGGGAGATCAACGATGCCCTGGACCTCATCCTCTACCCGTTGCGGTTAAAAGCCACCATCCGGGATTGAGCAGGAAACCACTATCTGAAGGAGGCCCTCAGTGAATCGCCTTTTAACCCTCACGCCCCTCCTCATGCTTCTCCTCTTTCCGGAGGACGCCCCCGCCCAGACCACACCGGGCAGCGACATCTGGGCCTTCCGGGTCGCAGGGACCACACCGACTGTCGACCTGGCCTCGGCGGTCCGGGTCACTCAGCGGACCGGCTACGACAACCAACCCCATTTTGCCCCGGGGGAGAGGTTGATCCTCTATACAGCCATTGATTCGGTGGGCCAGGCCGACATCTGGAGCTACAACCTCGACACGGGTGAGCGGAAAAACGTCACCCGGTCCGAGCCTGAGAGTGAGTACTCGGCAACGGTCATGCCCTCCCTTTTCCGGTTCTCGGCCATCCGGGTGGAGGCCGATTCCACCCAACGCCTCTGGAGCTTCGAATCGGGGGGAACGAATCCGGAGTTGGTTCTGAACGACATCCAACCCGTCGGTTACCACGCCTGGCTGGACGACGACCGGCTGGCCCTGTTCGTCCTGGGCTCACCCGCCACGCTCCAGATCGCATCGGTGGCCGAGGGCACCGCCGAGGTGGTCGCCGAGAATATCGGACGATCGGTCCACCGCGTCCCGGGGCGGAAATCGGTCTCTTTCGTTCAATGGGTGGAGGGGGGCGCCGGCTGGATCAGCGAGTACGACCCTGAGACCGGGGAGACCCTCCGATTGGCTCCACTGCTCGATGGAAACGAGTTCTACGCCTGGACGCCTGAGCGCGTTCTGTTCATGGGACAGGGATCCAGCCTCTTTCAATGGATACCCGATGAATCCGAGACATGGGAGGAGATCGCCGACCTGGAACCCGCGGGTATACTGGTGATTTCCCGTATTTCTCTCAGTTCCGAGGGGGGCTGGCTCGCGGTAGTGGGGGCGGATGAAGGCTGAATGCACCATCATTGTGAAACCCCTTTTAGTATTCGAGAGCTGGACAAAAGCCCCGTCTCGGCCTAACCTTTCGACAGCAGATTCCCTACAGACCAAAGGAGCCGGAAACCATGACGGGAGAGGCAGGTCAGCGGATCAAGGTTGTCCTCCGGTGGATCCAGATCTTGGACAAGATGGAGCCCTTCTTCAAGGAGACGGGCGAGTTCGTATTCCAATCACGGGTGAAGAGCGGCAGCAAGGTGGACCAACTCCGCTTTCCGGAGGAGGGGTACTACGCCATCTCAGACAAGCCGGGATGGAACCGCCTTGAGAAGTTGAACAAGGTCTTGTTCGACGGTGTTCCAGGCGACGAGATGGTGGTGGAGCTCATGGGCGAGGAGTTGGACCAGTTCACCGCCAATGACCAACTGGATCATTATCGTCGGGAGTTCACCGGAAGCCCTGACCATTGGATCGGCCACTATGAGCCGGTGGACGAGGGGTCCACGGACCCGGAGAACATGAAGTCCTGGCGCGTCTGCTACGACATCCTGAAGGTGGACTGAGGCGGACCGAAGGTCCATCCTCTTCGCCAGGACAGGTGTATCGTTGCAACGGCTCTGGAAGCCCCGGCTTCCAGAGCCGTTCTCGTCTATGGACCCCGTGTGATGTCGCACTCGATGTCACACTCGCCCTACCCCGATCGTTCTGATTGCACGAGGCCTCGGAATGGGGACGGGTCCCCGGGGCAACCAAACGCTGAAGCCCAAAGGCCCGGTGAACTTCGAAGCTCTCTTTGACGGCGTATATCCCTCCCTTTTCCGGTACTGCAACCGGCTGACGGGGGATCCGGATCAAGCCGAAGATCTGGCCCAGGAGGCCTTCTTCCGGCTGTTGGATCGGGGCGCCGAGGGAACGGAGGCGGGGCTTCGGTCTTGGCTGTTCAGCGTGGCCACAAACCTGGTCAGGGACCGTGCCCGGACCCGGGAAACCCGGTGCAGGATTCTCTCGAGCTTCCCTCCTCCGGACTCTGCCCCGGGGCCGGAAGGGGAGATGGCCAGGGCCGAGGAGATACAGCGGGTGCGGGAGGCTCTGGAAGTTCTCTCTCCTAGGGACCGGGAGATGCTCCTACTGAGGCAAGAAGGATTCAGCTACCGGGAGATTGCCGAGGTGGCCGGCGTGTCTGACCGCTCGGTGGGGACCATCCTGGCCAGGGCCCTTAAGCGCTTCGCAGAACAACTGTCGAATGAGGAGTGAGGGAATGGGACATCCCGATGAGGGTCTAATGCAAGCCCTCCTGGACGGGGAGGTTGGCGGGGCGGAGGCCGATGCCCTTCGGGCACACCTGAAGGGCTGCCTGGAATGCCGGGCCGGCGCTGAGGCCTTGGAAGAAGCTTCCAGGAAGACGACTCGGGCCCTCTTCCTGGTCGACACGGAGCCTCGCTTCGAGGATGCCAGGAGCCGCGTGTTGGCCAAGAGCCGCCAACGGGGAAGGAAGCGCCCCACCGCCGCCGGCTCTTCCATATCCCTACCTAGGGCCGCCTCCATCGCCCTCCTCCTCACCGGGGCCGTTGTGACCGCTCTCCCGGGATCACCGGTGCGGCGCTGGATGGTTCAGGGCTGGCAGGCACTCACTGAGTCGGCCCAGACCGATTCCGGACTGCAAGAGCCCGGGGGAGCAGGCCGGGACCAAGGGGCCCTCCCCTCGGGGGGCGGGATCCCCGAGACCGGCGCCAGCATTCCATCCTCGACCGAGGGCGTGGAGATCTGGATCCACAGCCTCCTCCCGGAGGCCGAGCTTCGGGTCGTCTGGACCAACGGGGACGAGGCCTGGGTCCATGCGGGTGAGGGGACCCGATTCAATCTGGTCGCTGGCCGCCTGGAAGCCTTCTCCCCTCCCGGCTCCGTCCGAGTGGAAATCCCCAGGAATCTGGAGCAGGTGACCCTTTGGTTGAACGGGAGCGTCCTCCTCGGGAAATCCGGGGGGGAGGTTGAAATCGTAGGGCCCGTCCAGCAACGGACCCCGTCGGAGATCATCTTCGAAGCCCCGGGATCAACGAACGATGGCCGGTCGTAGGGTGTAATCAACGCATGACCCTTCGATCCCTGCTATTGGTTTCGGTCCTGAGTTTCCTGGCGCCGCTCCCGGGGAGCAGCGCTCAGCTTCGGGGAGACCCCAGCCAGCCGATGGGGGCGATCCAGGGAACGATCCTCGGCCAACAGGGCTCTGAAGCTATCCCCCTCGCCAACGCCATCGTCTCCGTGTCGGCCGGATACCGCAACTTCACGGTCACCGCCGATTCCGAGGGACGGTATTCGGTCCCGGGCCTCTCACCCGGCCCCTGGCGCGTCCGTGTCGTCCATGTGGGTTATCGGCCCATGTCGGGCGCCGTCCGCGTGCCTCCTCAGGGGGCCGTGACCCTGGACCTCTCCCTGAGCTGGGAGCCGGTGGTCCTTCCCCCCCTCATGGTCCGGGCCGATCGGGTGCGTCCTCTCAGTCCTGGAGAGAGGCCCTCCGCCTCCGCGATGGGAGAGGTGGCCCTCTGGGCTCTGGAGGGGACGCCGGGAATGGTCGAGGGAGGTCTGGCACAGGTCGTAAGGAGCCTTCCAGGGCACGACCCCTCGGATCCCCAGGACGTCCTCCTCATGAGAGGGTCGGCCGCAGACCTTAAGCTGGTCCTTCTGGATGGCGCTCCCGTCTACACACCATTCCACATGGCGGGCCTTGTGGAGAGCTTCGATCCCCAGGTCTTGGGTGGGGCGTCCCTCTTCCTGGGCGGAGCCCCGGCCCGGTTCGATGGAGGGCTCTCCTACATCCTCGATCTCCAGAGCAGGAGACCCCGGACGGACCGGGTTCAGGGGACTGCCGCGATGGACCTCCTCACGGGCCGCCTCCTTCTGGAAGGGCCCTTGGGTTCCTCCACGGGGTTCCTGGTAGGAGCCAGAGCCCTTCATAACCTGGGCACATCTCTGTTCACCGAGGGTTCCTCCCCCTACGAATTCGGGGATGTCCTGGCGCGTCTGGAATGGACCGGCGACGGCGGCCAGGGAGCGTACCTCACCGGATTCTGGAACCAGGAGTCGGTCCTCCTGGACCTCTCCTCAGATGCAACCGCCGCGTTGGAGCAGGCGGCCGACTTCGGCAACCAGGGGGTTCTCGGAGGCCACCTACACGGAAATGGTGCCCGCTGGGGAAACCAGGCCCTTGCCGCTGGCTACCGGGGGAGCCTGGGTGAGACCATGGTCGAGCTGCGGGTGGCCGGCAGTCGGTACGACGCCGAGCTCCCGGTCGGGGATACTCTCCCCCTTTTCGCCCAAAGCCGCTCCGACCGCACTCGCCTCACCGCCGATTTTTCCCGGAGGTGGGGGGATGGAGCCCTGAGGTTCGGTGCCAGTCTGGACCAGGTAGCCTCGGCTTATTCGGCTCTCGCCCTGGATTCCGCTCGGGTGGGGGACTTCAACCGGGTGGATCTCAATGGATCCACAGGGGGCGCCTATCTGGAAGCGACCAGGCCCCTTTCCCAATCCCTGAGCCTTCGCGGGGGCGGGCGCGTGGACCATTTTCAGGGCGACACCGGTCTCCGTCTGGCTCCCCGGGTCTCACTCACCTGGATGCTCACGGAAGCGGCGGCTCTGACGCTGGCCGCCGGCCGCTATCATCAGTATTCCAACGTTGCTTCGGGTGAGATCGAGCGAAATCTCGGACCTGACTCCCAGGGGTGGGCATCCGCCCCCCTTGAGCTTACCGTAGGGTCCGCCAACCACCTGGTGGTATCCCTGGATCAGATCCTCACCCCCGGCCTTCGGCTGGGTTTGGAGGGGTTCGTCAAGGAGTTTTCCGGCGTCGCCGGCGCGGAGGGCCAGTCGCTGAACGCCTCCGGGGTCGATCTGCGGGTCGCCCGGGAGGGGGAGCGGACTGCGGGTTGGTTGGGCTACACACTGACCTGGTTCTGGGCCTCGGACGGAATCCTGGCCTCGGGGAATTCGCCGTTCTCGGGCAGACATCTTCTCAGCGCCGGCCTCTCCACTTCCCTGACGAACCGGACAGGCCTCCGCCTCCAGGCCAGCTATGGGGACGGCCTCCCCTTCACCTCCGTGCCGGTTCTCCGAGCGGAGGGGGGAACCCCCACGTTGGATGGGGTCAGGACGCTCAATGTCGCTGGGGACCAGGTCCTGAACTCAGCACCGGAGCTGACCGTTGGGCCGGATGAGGGATTCCTTAGGCTGGAGGTAGAGATCTTCGGCCACTGGTCCCCAACCGTCTCCGGGCGAACCATGGAGCTTCGACCCTATCTTCGGGTTCTCAATGCCCTGAACCGACGGGACGCCCTCTTCTATCACTTCGATCCCTGGAGAAGTGAGGGCCCGGAGCCGCTGGCTGACCTACCCCTTCTGCCCCTGGTGGGTTTGGAGTGGCGCTTTTAGCGACCTGGCCCGTCACACTCCCTCCCCCCCGATCGTTCTCATTTCAGACAGCTTCACCACCCACCAATCAGCACCCCGGAGAACCACATGAGAAGGGTCTCGGTACCATCTTCCACCCCCCTTGTCGCTTTGGCTACCATCCTAGGCACCGCCATCCTGGCCATTACCATCCTAGTCACCGCCATCCTGGCCCTTCCGATTTCGGCTACAGCCCAACTGATTCAGGTGAAGACCGTTCCCGTCGCGTCCGGTGACCAGTTCCTCCTCTTCCCCTCGGACAACCTGGGCATGGGTGGGGTCGGGCTGGCTCTTGCCGACACCCTGGGAGACCCTTTCGGGAACCCGGCCACGGGAAGCCGGTTGTCCGAAAGCTTCTTTTTCGGGTCCCCGACGTACTACGGGATCTCGAGCCGGAACGGATCGGGGCGGAGCCTGCCGGTGGGCGCTCTCTTCACATCAGGGGAATGGTTCGGCGGTGGTGCCATCGCACTTCAGGAGCTGAAAGGAGCCGAGCGGGATCAGGGGTGGCCCGTGTTCCTGGATGTGGCACCCTGGTCCAGCCGGGCCTGGCCCTGGCCCGATCCGGGCCAGGATCTTTCAGAGGCCTCCGCAAGGAACGTGTTCGCCCTCGGGATGGTCGGATTCCGCGTCCCCCACCTGGGCATCTCGGTCGGTGTCAGCGGATCCTATGCCGATCTGGGAGCGGTAGATGGCGTGGATCTTCTGTATGCACAGAGCCAGGAGATTGATCAGTCGGGGCACGTCTCGGATCTGCGCCTTGGAGTCATGAAAGAATGGGAGGGAGATCGATCTCTCGAGCTGCTCGTCCTCCGGAACCGGGTCCGGATGCAGCACGACGTCACCTACCTGAACATGGTTTGGGAGCCGATTCCCCCCGACACCTTCCCCGTCCCTCAGTGGAGGAACCGGATCGAGGAGAATCTGGATCACACCGACACCTGGGGGGCCCACCTGGCGTATCGACGACCCTTGAACCCCGACGGGTGGAAGGTCGGCTGGTCCGTCACGGCCAACCTGAAAGACCACCCGAAGATCCCCAACTACGAGATCCAGAACATTCCCAGGGATCCCGGCAACACCTGGGCCTACGCCCTCGGTTTGGGAATCGCCAAGACCCAGGGCCCGGCCCGTTTCGCGGCGGATCTGTTCCTGGAGCCCATTCGAAGCGAAACCTGGGCTGATGCCGCCGGGGACACGACTTCGGTCCAGGGAACGGTCATAAGGGCGGGGGAAAAGACGATCGAGAACGACTTCCTCTTCACGAACGTACAGATCAGGACCGGGGCCTCCTGGGACTATCGCAAAGCCACGTTTCTCGCGGGCCTCCAACTTCGGTCCATCTCCTACGAGCTGGATCAATTCGACCGGATCCAAGTCGCCAAACGAACCCAGGACGAGAGCTGGATGGAGTGGACCCCTAGCATCGGCGTGAGCCTGAACCTTCCGGGGATCGACGTTCATTGGGTGAGCAGGGTGACCACGGGAACGGGGCGCCCGGGAACCCGTTGGACCAATACCCGCATGGACGAGGCCGCTGGCGCCGTCCCGCTGTCCTCCGACTTTATCCTCGCCCCTTCCGGACCCCTGACCCTTCAGGACGCCCGCGTCACCACCCATCAACTCTCGGTGGTCATTCCCATGCGGTGAGCCCGGACGTCGGCTCGCGGCTCGCCTCCGTACCGTTGGAAAGCTAGAATTCGGGTCGGACACCCCTTCTCGCACCGACTCCGGCAGTTGGAGGCCCCCATGCGATTCGTTTTCCGAGCCGGGCCCGGAATCCCCCTGGCCCTTCTTCTCAATCTCCTGCTCAGCGCCCAGGCCGCCCCCCAGGGGTTTTCCTTCGAAGACATCCTGAGCCCCCCCTACCCGTCGGAGATGGTTTCCGCCAGGGACGTGGACCGGGTCGCGTGGATCTCCGTCGAGCGGGGAATGCGAAACGTGTATACGGCGGCGGCCCCGGACTTCGCCCCGGTCAGGCTCACATCCTGGATGGAGGACAACGGCCAGGACCTCACCTCCATCCGGATCTCCGACGACGGAGAGGTTCTGGTGTTCGTAAGGGGACACACCCCCAACAGCGACGGGTGGGTGGCCAACCCCAACAGCGATCCCATGGGGGCGGAACGCGCAATATGGGCCGTGAGCACGGCCGGGGGAGAAGCCTGGCGGGTAGTGGAAGGAAGCGACCCCGCCCTCTCCCCCGACGGCCGATGGGTTCTTTTTGTGAGGGATGGCCAGATCTACCGCGCCCCCGTGAACACCGGCACGGCCCTTACGGGTCGGTCCGATGGCCTTCCTCCCCTTTTCCGGGCCTGGGGCCGAAATGGGAACCCAGTCTGGTCTCCCGACGGGCGGCACATCGCATTCGTGAGCCAGAGGGAGGACCACTCCTTCATCGGCGTCTATGACACCGAACAGCCCTCGGTCCGGTACCTGGCCCCCGGTGTGGATCGGGACACCCAGCCCGCCTGGTCCCCTGATGGCACCCGAATCGCTTTCCAGAGGCAGCCCGGACTCCCCTTCGGAGCTCGGGCCCAGCGGCCCAGCGAGGTCCCGAGCGATTCCATTCCCGCGGGGCTGGAAGAATCCCGCTTTGCCGGGGGGTACTCCAACTCCATCTGGGTCGCGGAGCTGGCCACCGGCCAGGGCAGGGAGGTCTGGCACAACTCTCCCGATACCACCGCATTCGACGCCACGAGCGATCTGATGTGGGGCCAAGACCACCTGGTCTTCATGTCGGAGCCCGGGAACTGGCGTCACTACTGGTCGGTTCCGGCCTCGGGCCATGAGGGCACGCCCAAGGAGCTCACTCCCGGGGAGGGGATGGTGGAATATGTGAGCCTGGCCAAGGACGGCCGGACTCTCTACTACGCTGCCAACATGGGAGACATCCACCGCAGGGACCTTTTCGCAGCCGCCACCAACGGCGGCCGCAATCGCCAAATCACCCGGGGGGAGATGATCGAGACCAAACCGGCTTCCCTGGCCTCCGATGACCAGGTGGCCGTGCTGATGTCGGGACCGGCCCTCCCCCTCTCCGTGGGGCTCGTCCCCTCCGGCGGAGGGGAAGCGAGACCCATCACCGACCTCCCTGACCGCTTCCCCATGGACCGGCATGTGGTGCCGCAGAACGTGACCCTCACCGCAGCCGACGGTTTCGAGTTCTACAACCAGCTCTTCCTCCCGGCTGACCTGAAATCAGGTGAGCAGCGCCCTGCCCTGATCTTCATCCACGGGGGATCCCGCCGGCAGATGTTCCTGGGCTACCACGACCGGATCTTCTACCACTGGGCCTACGCCATCAACCAGTACTTCGCCAACCAGGGTTACGTAGTCTTAAGCGTCAACTACCGAAGTGGGATCGGCTACGGGAAGGAGTTTCGAAACGCCCCTGAGGTCGGACGAAGAGGCAACAGCGAGTACCAGGACATCCTTGCTGCAGGGCTCTACCTCCAGAGCCGGGACGATGTGGATCCGGATCGAGTCGGGCTTTGGGGACTTTCTTACGGTGGGATTCTGACGGCCCAGGGGCTGGCCCGGAATTCCGACGTGTTCGCTGCCGGCGTTGATATCGCCGGAGTCCACCACTATGGCGACATCCTCGATCCGGACGACGTCGCGTTCGCCTCGTCGTCCGTTTCGGAGGTCGACAATTGGACCTCCCCGGTCCTGCTGGTCCAGGGAGACGACGACAGAAACGTGGCCTTCTCCGAGACCGTGGGGCTGGTCCAGGCCCTGAGGGCCAACGAGGTCTACTTCGAACTCATCGTCTTCCCCGACGAGGTCCACGATTTCCTGGTCTTCGACAAATGGCTTCTGACCTGGGACGCCACGGAGGACTTCTTCAGAAGGTTCCTCCGGGAGAAATAGGCCCCAAGAAAGGTCAACCGACTTTGGGCCCGGCCCCCTTTACCTCGTCGGAGGCGTCAGCCGCGAACTGCTTGAAATTCTCGGCGAACATCCCGGCCAGCTTTTGGGCCTGGGCGTCGTAGGCCTCCTTGTCGGCCCAGGTGTTCCGGGGTTTCAGAATCTCCGATGGCACGTCAGGGCAGCTTTCGGGAACGTGGAGTCCGAAAGTCGCGTCCACCGTCGTGGGCACCCTTGCCAGGGTCCCGTTCAGAATGGCCCGTACCATGGCCCGTGTATAGCCCAGCTTCATCCGACTTCCCACTCCAAAAGGCCCACCGCTCCACCCGGTGTTCACCAGCCAGGTGTCGGCTCCGCCCTCGGCCAGCTTCTTCCCGAGGAGCTTCGCGTAAACGGTCGGGGGTAGAGGCAGGAAGGGGGCTCCGAAGCAGGCGCTGAAATTGGGCTGGGGTTCAGTGACCCCCCGCTCCGTCCCGGCCACCTTGGCCGTGTAACCGGACAGGAAGTGGTACATCGCCTGGGCTGGAGTGAGCTTCGAAACCGGAGGCAGGACCCCGAAGGCGTCAGCCGTCAAAAAGACGACGTTCTTGGGCTGTCCCCCCATCCCCTGCCTGGTCGCGTTGGGGATATGAGGGATCGGGTAGGACGCCCTTGTATTCTCGGTGAACTGGGAGGAGTCCAGATCCAACCGCCGGTTCGAGTCCATCGCCACGTTTTCGAGGATGGTCCCGAAGCGCCGCGTGGTGTGATAGATTTCCGGCTCGCCTTCCGGCGAGAGTCGGATCACCTTCGCGTAGCAACCGCCCTCCAGGTTGAACACCCCATTGTCGCTCCAGCCATGTTCGTCGTCACCGATGAGGGTCCTGCTGGAGTCCGCGGAAAGGGTGGTCTTTCCCGTCCCTGAGAGGCCGAAGAAGAGGGCCGCGTCGTCCTCCGTCTCGCCATAGTTGGCTGAGCAGTGCATGGGGAGGATGCCCTTCTGGGGGAGGAGGAAGTTCATGATGGAAAACATGGACTTCTTGATTTCCCCGGCGTAATGGGTCCCCCCGATGATGACCTCTTTCCGACCCAGATGCACCGCGACAAAGGCTTCCGAGTTCACTCCGGAGGACTCTCCCTCGACGGTGAGACCCGGCGCGTGGAGGATGGTGTACTCGGGGCGATGCGTAGCGAGCTTCTCCTCATCATGGACCTGAATGAACATGTTCCGGGCGAAGAGGTTGTGCCATGCCAGCTCGTTGACCACACGGAGGGGAACCCGATGTTCCGGGTCGGCCCCTGAGTAGCAGTCCTGAACGAATAGCTCCCGCCGCTGGAGGTAGGACAGGACCCGGGCCCGAAGCGTGTCGTAGACCTCAGGCTCAATCGGACGATTCACCTTCCCCCACCAGATCTGTCCCTCGGTGGAGGGCTCTTTGACAAGGAACCGATCGTTCGGGGCCCTGCCGGTATACTGCCCGGTCATGGCCACCAGCGGACCCAGGTGAGCCAGGAGCCCTTCCCCCCTCCGGACCGCATGTTCATATAGGGCGGGGGTGGACTGGTTCCACCACACCATCGTGGCGTTTCGGATTCCGTGGGCACTCAGAGGGTGCGCCTGATTCGCCCTGCCTTGCTGCTGCATCGGTTTCGCCTCCTGGGGGGTGGTTTTGTCCTGCAAGCCAATGGGGGAATCTATCGGTGTCGAGGTTGAAAAGAGAACCCCATGGTTCGGATGCGTTTCTGGAGGGGGTTGTGGAGCTGTAGTGGTGGGAAGGAAACGGACGGTAGACCTGAGACGGGAGCCGAAGGGGGTTCCCCGATCCTTCCGTCCCTGCATTCGATGACGGCCCGGCCGCTTTGTCGACCGTCTCTTTCCTTTCATTCATCTCGACCGGCTGATCGATGTCCCGGAAATCCATCTGGTTCGGGTGGGCCTCCAGCTGATACAAAACGATGAATTCGACTCTGCCTTCGTACTTCTGGAAGGTC
>JBDRDQ010000365.1:0-2554 GCA_043820695.1 Gemmatimonadota bacterium
CCACACAGGTCCGCTCACCGGTTTCGATGGAGCACTTCCCGCAGATTCCGATCCCGCAGCTGGTATACCGCTCCACCACGTGAAAGACGTCCTCAGGTGGGGCATACCGCCGCTCCACCACATCAAGCGCCCTCATAGCCAGCTCCGGGCCGCAGTTGAGGAAGATAGGATCCTTCAGATTCTCCTCCGCGAGAGCCATCTCGACCAACTGGGCAATGTACCCTTGGGAACCTGCCGAGCCATCATCGGTGGAGACTGAAACCTCGCTCAGCTTCCGGAAGGAATCGAGGTACACCAGCTCGTTCGCCGTGACGGCCCCGAGGAAAATCCGCTTGGGGCCGCGGTGGATCTGAGCGGCATGATGGACCGGAGCGATTCCGACGCCCGCACCCACGAAGACGACGTTGCGGTCCTGAGGGAGGGAGAAGCTGTGACCGTAGGGCCCGCGGATTCGGACCACGTCGTTGACGTTGAGCTGGCAAGCTCGCGCGGTCATGGGTCCCACGTTCCGCACCAGAAGTTCGAGCCGGTCCTGGTTGGCGGCGACGGAGAATGGCTTCGAGTTGGTGTTGCCGACCTTGAAGAAGACGAACTGGCCCACTTCCACGTCGGCGTCCAACCTTTCGTGGAATTTGATGACCCGAACCGTGTCACTGTACACGTCGATCTCGGAGATCACGAAGGGACGGTACTCCATGAGCATCCGGTTCAGCGTCATTCCCGTGGCCACGTCCGTTCCCCGGGCCAGGTCCTTTTCCAGCAAATGGAAGTACTCCCGGATCTCCTCCGAATCCAACCCACCCAACGCCGTGCCGATGGCGTAGAAGAGGGCCGGGTCGATGGCTTCGAGACGACGGATGTCTCCGGCCCCCCGGATTCCACCCATGGCGATGATGGGCAGGGACACTACACGCCGAAGGCGGGCGATGGCGTCCAAGGTGGTCGGGAATATGGCGCCCCCCGACAGGCCCCCGAACTGATTGCTGAGCTCTGGGTTCGGGCCCCCGATGGTGTTGATGGCTGAGAGGGCATCCGCACCCCCGTCCGCCGCCGCGACCGCGATCTCCTCCAACCTGCACACCCCGGCGTTCAGCTTGACGATGATGGGCTTCTTGGTGGCCTTCCGGGTGGCTGCCGTGATGCTTCGGACACTGTCGGGATCCGAGCCGATGAGGATCCCCCCCTTGTCGGCATGAGGACAGGAAACGTTGATCTCATAGCCGTCCGCGATGTCGCCTGCAGCATCGAACTCCGCCACGCAATGGGCGAATTTCTCCCCGGTGCTCTCTCCGATCTGGGCCATGAGGAACACGTCCGAGGGCGTGGCTTCCCTCAGCTCCCGGAAGCCCTCGATGGTCTCCGTCAGTCCCGGGTTGGTATAGCCCACGGCGTTCCAGAGGGAATCCGGGGTCGGTTGAGCCAGGATGTCCTCTCGATTTCCGGCCCGGGGTTCGATCGTCGTGCTTTTCCCCTGATAGAATCCGAATTGCGGTACGTGTTCGAACATCCACCTCGCTACGTCGCTGTTGGTGGTGATGACCCCGGAGGGAAAGCCGAACCGGCCCCGAATTTGTTTACCCAGAAGGTTGTACATGCAGCAGGACCCCCGCTATGTCTTGAAGGATTTCTCGGGCCGCCGCCCGTCGATCCGAAGCACCCGTGATGGCCCTACCAACCACCAGGAGAGAAGATCCGGCCGCAACCGCCCGCCCGGGTGAGAGGACCCGTTTTTGATCGTCCCCGGCAGGGGTCGTGGTGCCTTTGATGCCCGGGGTCACGAAGAGGAAACCGGGCCGTAGTTGCCCCCTCAAAGAACCCATGTCGGCAGCGGAGCAGACGATTCCGTCGAGCCCCGCAGCCTGGGTGAGCCTGGCCAATCGCAGGACCTGGTCCTCAACCGCCCCGGGCACCCCACATTCCCGGTTCATGACCTCGTCATCGATGCTGGTGAGGACCGTCACGGCGATGACCTTCGGCGCCGCAGCGGTTCGAGGCCCCGCCTCTTCCACCCCCTCCATTGCCGCAGTCATCATGGCCAATCCCCCAGCGGCGTGAACATTGAACATGGAGACGCCCATCTCCGTCGCGGCCCGGGCAGCCCCCTTCACGGTGTTGGGGATGTCGTGGTATTTCAGGTCCAGGAAAACCCCGGCCCCATGGTCTTGAACGAGCTTGACGACCCCGGGCCCGAAGCGTGTGAACGACTCTTTCCCCACCTTGAAGCGGCCCACGAAGGGGCTCAACTCCTCCACCAGCTCCTGGACCTCGGCGAGGGACCGAAGCCCGTCCAGGGGCAGACACACCATCTCCCTGGCAGCTTTTTCCTGAGGGGACAGCTCATTCACGACAACGTTCCTTTCTTCGGACCGGCTGGGGCGTAGCTTCTTAGTCGGCCTTGGGGAACCCGTTCTTCTCACCCCAGCCAAAGGGGTCCTCCCGCCATTCGGCGAGAAGGGAGATCTGGTCTTCAGAGAGGAACCCTCCGGTTCGGGCCACATCCAAAAGAACCGGGAAGGTCAGGAGAGAGGTGAATTCACAGGCCGGATCGAGGGCC
>JBDRDQ010000366.1:0-2631 GCA_043820695.1 Gemmatimonadota bacterium
GATCCGGACCGGTTCCTGGCAAACGCTTAATCGGAGGAGAGAGGGTGAGCCCGGCGTATAACTCGAGCCTCTCGGGCCGATCCGCTTCACGACGCCAACCGACGTCTGTGCTTCGAGCACCTCGTGGCGTCCTCGGACACATAGCCCGGCAGCCCTTACCGATGATTGGACACCCTCTCTCGCTCCCACCCTCGGTCTCTCGGTGGCTCTGCCCCTTACCCGAACCCGCTACTAACTGGACGCCCTTGGGGCGATCCCGTACCTCGTTGATTGGGACGGTATGAGGGCACGGATCAATTTCTAGAACGCAGGGCCTCACGGCCCCGCACCGCCGCTTTCCTCAGGTTGGAAAGAGACACGGCGGCTGAGTCTCGATAGGTGTTTGGTGCAGAGTCCAACCTGGACCCCGCACCCGGCCATGGAAATCAAGCCAGGGCCCGATGACCGAGTTCACCTTCACCTTCGCCGGCGTCCTCACCCGACGTCACAACACTCGTGCGTGCTCTTGACTCCGGGGGCCTGATAGGTGTTATCCCACCAGCAATCGGAGAGCTTCTTGGCCGCATCGTAGAGCCGGGTGTCCCGCCCCTGGCTCATGACGTGGTGATTGATCGCGGACTCGATGAAGTACCCTGCCACGTACCCCTCGTGTTGGCTCCGGCCCTGGGGGGTCCAGGGGTCGGGCCAACGGGCCATGTTCTCTTCGGTCCGAAGAGTGAAGGCCGTCTGCAGATAGCCGTCCGGGTGTCGGGCCGCCAGGATCCTGGGAATCCAATCCTCAAGGGTGGTCCGGAACTTCTCTTGGGCGGCCATGATCTCCCGGTTGCCCTGGGGATCGATCATGAGGGCGAGGCTCATGGATTCCACCGTCTGATGGACCCATGCGTTGGAGAACACATAGCCCTTGTGGGTGCCGTGAGGCTCACCTCGAAGCGCCTTGGCCGCCTCGTCGAAGTTGTCCATGCCTCCGGGCCCGAGTTCCAGATCGTCCCGGTTGATCATGTCGATGCAGTGAGGGATCCAGTTGACGATGAGCGCTTGACCTTCTGGTTCCAGAGACGGTTGTTCACCGTGTAGTTCTTGGTGGTGACCGGATCCAGGTGCCCCGGAGGTGGTCCGGTCTCCACCATCACCTCGAAGGTGGAGGTGACGGTGGACTCCCCATTGTCCGCGGTGAGCTTCACGACATAGGTGCCTGGGGCGGAGAAGGTCGCGGTGGTCACCGGGGCGGCGGCGTCGGCAAACCCCACGGCGCCTGGGCCCGACTCCTTGGTCCACGAGAGCTTGGGCTCGGGGCCGGTGGGCTGGGGCGGGGGCTCGGGCTCGCCCCGGCGTGGGCGCGGCCTCTGGTTCGGGGGCAACCCGTAGCCTGCCCAACTGTTGATATAGGTCTTGCCCGGGAGCACCACGACCCGGTCGGGACCCGCCAGAGCCGCCAGGGCTTCCTGGGGAGACCGCTTCCCGCCGGCCTCCAGGTATTCATGCATGAAGGGGGGCAACACCACCGAAACCGCCGCCGCCTTACCGGTGGTGGCGATCATCTCGCGCCGGGTCATGTCATGCTTTCCTGATTTTTCACACATGGTGTTACCTCCAGGGATTTCGAAGCCCCTCCGGTGGGGGGAAGCCCAGGGAAAGGTGCTCCCGCCGCGAGCCCGGGGACCGGGGTTACCGTGGTCAAGATACGAGGTGGGGAAGGGTACCGCGAGGAACGAAATGTGAAATGTTAGAATGGTCTGGTGCGGGTTTGGGAATCAGGTCCACTCACCGCCTCTCGTGCCCGGATTGTGGGGCCGAAAGCCGGCAGGTATGATCCTCTCTCGGACGGTGGATGGCGGATGGCGCCGAGCGGCTGTTCTCCTCCGTTGCGGGCGCCCCTGCACGGGCCGAGGTGACAGAGTCGATCCTCCGGGGGGGGCAGAAGTGCAGGTACAGGATCCAACTCAACGCACGACAGACCCTGGCCTGGCCGGGGCTTCCCAGGTCTCGAGGAGGAAGAGATGACGCTTCACCGCAGAGAATTTCTGAGATGGTCCGCAGGGACGGTCGGGGCGACGATAGGGGCGACCTTGCTGGCTCCGGGTGCCCTTGAAGCCGCCCTGAGGCGGCGGGGTCCGGGATCGGCGGCGGCTCCCAGGGTCCTTGGAGGCGGCGTGGGGCCGGTCATGAGTGGGGCGAGTGCTGGGTGGGCTTCAGCCGGCGCTCTGACCTTCGAGACGGCGGAGTACGCGGCGAGGCGAGCCCGATTCATTGAACAGATCCAGGATGGCATCGCCGTCTTCCTGGGGTCGCCCTTGGGTCGCCAGAACAACGAGATCCGGTACTTCAGCGGGGTGGAGGTGCCCGGAACCGTTCTGATCATCGACGGTGTGCGCGGTGAGAGCACCCTCTTCTACACGACCCGGGAAAGCTACCTGCTGGGCGAGAATCTGAGCCCGCTTCTGGCCACCGACCCCCTGACGGCCACCGGTGTGGAACGCCACTTTCCCGCCGACGAGTTCTCCTCCCGCTTCGGGGAGATGGCGGGCACCGCGAGGGTCCTGTACACCCCCTTCGACTCGGAGGTCGCCGAGGGGGAGGTTTCCACCCGGAACGAATGGGATGGGCGGCCTACACGGCGACGCCGGTTCG
>JBDRDQ010000367.1:0-2000 GCA_043820695.1 Gemmatimonadota bacterium
AGCTTCTCCAGTTCCTTGGCAATCTGGTACAGGTGGAAAGTCCCGGCCTTGTTGGAAAACTCCTTGGCAAGAGGATCGAAAAGCAAGGCCCTCGGGTCATAGGTCCTGTACACCCGGTGGCCGAACCCGGAGACCTTGATCTTTCGCTTGCGGGCGTAGTCGTACCATTCATTCACCTTGTCCGGATCCCCGATCTCCAGGAACGTCCGGAGCGAGGCCTCGTTCGCCCCCCCGTGAAGCGGTCCCTTGAGGGAGCCGATGCCCGCCACGATGGCGCTGCAGAAGTCGGTGAGGGAGCTGCTTGTGACCAAAGAGGAGAAGGTCGAGGCGTTCATCCCATGCTCGGCGTGGATGATGAGCGCGATGTCCATGGCCTCGGCGGTACGGGCGTCGGGCCGCTCGCCCGTCAGCATGCGAAGCAGGTCCTCGGACTGGGTCAGATCCTGATCCGGCTCGATGATCTCCTCCCCCCGGCGCACCCGCTGGATGGCCCCAACGATGGTGGGGAACTGGGCGGTGAAGGAGAGGGCCATGTTCATGTTGTTCTCGACCGAGACCTTGTCCTGTTTGGGGTTCAGGCAGCCCAGGATGGAGACGGCCGTTCGCAGAGTGCTCATGGGATGGCACCTGGCCCCCAAGCGGGTGATCACGTGCTTTACTTCCACCGGGAGGGCTCGTCGGCAGGCCAGTTCCCTTTCGAAAGCCCGCAACTCCACCCGCTTGGGTAGACGCCCGTAGAGAAGCAGGTAGGCAGTCTCCTCGAACCCGTTTCCGGCCTCGATGAGATCCGCGATGTCGTACCCCCGGTAGAGAAGCTTTCCGTTGTCACCGTCCACGTAGCTGATGGTGGTCTCGTTGGAGATGACGTCCTCGAGGCCCCGCTTGAACTCGGTCTTGCCCACGAATCTGGGTTTCTTCTCCGCAACCCTCCGAGGCTCCTCCGCCTTCGGCAGATCGGTGGGTGGGACCCCATCGACCTGTTTCTCCAACTGCGCGCTTTCTACCAACTGAGCGGTCTTCTCGTCAGTCATGGCTTCACTCCTCGCCCCCGGGCGGGGCTTCTGGATGCGCGAAGTGTCGCCCCTTGGGGCGGACAACGCTTCCCTTGCCTCTTCCTCTTATCGGCACAACTCCTAAAAGGCATACAATATACAAAACCTAAAAGGTAAATATTATCAAAGAAAGCCCATCTTCGCAATCCCATTTCGGACTTCTGTGCCCAACTTATTTATTTTAGCATAGATTCCCCCTGATCCGGACCAACGGCATCTCCACCCCTGGAATTCCACGGAACAGAATATATTGATTTTTACGGCATTGAATCCGTGCGCCTATTTCAATCCCTTTACAGACTAGGCGGGAAGGACGAGGAGCAACTCCCGAACTGCCTTGGCTGCCGCCACGGCGCTCGCTCCAGAGGGGTCGCAGGGAGGGGCCAACTCAACCACATCCAGTGCCACGACGTTCGCAGATCTCTTTCTCAGGGCGGTGATGCAGCATGATAACTCGGTGAAGCGCGCTCCGCCCGGCTCGGGAGTTCCCGTTCCGGGAAACTCACCTGGATCAAGCACATCGAGGTCCAGCGTCAGGTAAATCGGTGCGCCTTTCATCGAATCCAGAGCTTCTTCCACCCTCTCGGGCGTGAGGGGGCGCGGTCCTCCATGGTTCCGCATCCAGGTCCACTCCTCACGGGTCCCTGAACGAACTCCGAAAGGGATCACCCTTTCTTTCCCCACACGCTCGACAACCCGGCGCATCACAGTGGCGTGACTCAGGAAAGCTCCCAGGTATGAATCCCGAAGGTCAGCGTGCGCATCCCAATGAAAGACCACCAGATCCGGATATGCTTCCAGGGCCGCCTCGATAAGCGGGAGCGAGACCAGGTGTTCCCCGCCCAAGCCGAAAGAGATCTTCTTGGCTTCCAGGATCCGCCGGGCCGCATTCCGAATGCGCACCAAGCTTTCATCCACAGAGCCAGCAGGCAGAACAAGGTCGCCCAG
>JBDRDQ010000368.1:0-5732 GCA_043820695.1 Gemmatimonadota bacterium
GTGGAAATCGTTGCGGCGGGGTGGGTGGCGAACAAACACCAACCCGGGAAAACCCAACTCATCGACCAAGAGGACCTGAACCGCATCCTTATCAGAAGCGGTCACCCCGGGAAGACAACCAAGACCATCGAATATCTGGTCCGCGGATCCGGAAACATGGAGGTGACCTATTCCTCGGTGAAGGGAGGAACCGCAAGCACCACAGTCAGGGTGCGCTGACCATCAGGCCCCCCGGGTCTCCTCACTCCTCCGCTCAGGGATTCGGGCCGACTCGTGTTCTGTGGGAAAAGGCTCCTAATTCCAACCCTCCCGCCGGGCCTCGGCCACCAGCTCACGATATAGGGCCGGCTGGATTCCATGAATGTGGAACATTTCCAGGAGAATCCTGTCCTCGAGGATCTTCTTGAGAACCGTGTAGCGCTCCCTGTTGAGGGTGGCGGGGATGATCTCCAACGCCTCTCGTGCCGCACGGTCCAAGCCTTCCTCTGTATCCCAGAAAATGGAGCGGCACCGCGCCGTGGAGATGGGGAGGCTCATTCCATGGCCGTCTACCAGTTGATCCTTCCGCAGCGGGTAGACGAAGTCAGACTTGGTTACGTAGCGGGCTTCACCGGAGAACATGAGGATCCTGTACCACTCATCCGATTGGCCCAGGACTCTGAAGATGTCCCCCTTTTCGGCTCGGCCGAGAACCATGGCGTTCGTGCTGGGGCCGGTCCGGAGGTTCACAAGGGGGGTCCCCATCACCACATAGCCCTGCGGAGCGGCATGAACGCCCGCTGGCAGGGTGGCGGCCAGGAGCAGAGCCGCTGATAGGGAGGAAAGGAATTTCGACATTTGGACCTCCTTTCAGGGTGGGGTTCTACCGGCTGCCTTACCTGAGGGGCAAAAGGCGGACCGAAGGCCTTGAGGCAGGAAATCTCGGGGAAATGCGCATTTCTCCCACCTGAAGCCCCGTTCTGACCTCTCCGGTTGTCCCGAAATGCTCCAGAACCGGAGCTGATCGGACCGGTCACTCCCCGTCTTACTTCCTCTCCCCTCCTCTCCCCCATGGGAACCCTCCCGGTCCTGGAGTGTCGAAAAGCTCCACGATTTCCTCTCATCCCCCTTGAATCATCAGCTAGGAGGCGCGGTGTTGCTTGCTTTCCTGACGGGCCTTGTATTGACCCTCGGGCCTTCCACCGGGCAACTGTCGAGTCCGAATCACCCTGATTCTCACCCTTGGACCTTGGACCAGCGGATACAGGAGGCATCACCTGACACCACCCCGGTGCGATGGGTCCTGAGTAGGCAGGGTTCAGAGGCCCGCTACCGGGTCCGTGAACAGCTGGCCGGTTTCGACTTCCCCAGCGACGCGGTCGGGACGACCCCGGAAGTCACGGGGGCGATTGTTCTCGACCCTGACGGAGCCATCGTCTCGGAGCGGTCCGAGTTCCGAGTCCGGCTGGCCTCCCTGGCATCCGATAACGAACGCCGGGACGGATTCGTGCAACGGAGAACCTTGGAGGTGGAGCAGTACCCTGAAGCGGTCCTGATTCCCCGCCGACTCGTGGACCTTCCCCACCCTCTTCCCGAGGCAGGGCCGGTGAGCTTCCAAATGGAGGCCGACCTGACTCTTCACGGCGAGACCCGTCCAACCGTATGGGAGATGACTGCCGATTTCGGCACCGAGGCCATTACTGGATTTGCCACAACGGCCTTTCCCTTCCATACCTTCGGGATCACCGTGCCCCAGGTGGCCCGGGTGCTGAGCGTCGATGACAACATTCGCCTGGAATTAGACTTCCGGTTGGCGCCGGAGGGAGGCTGAGACGATACGCTCTGGATTCTCTGAAAACGATTACGTGCTGGGAGGGCTCAACCCATGAAGCCGCATCTTGATCCAACTCGACGGGATTTTCTGAAGCTCACCTCTGCATGTGCGGCCCACCTGGCCCTCATGGCCACTCCTTTTCCGTTGGCGGCGAGGGCCCACTGGAGCCGGCGGGTCCAGGGCGCGGTGGTGGCCAGAGAACCTTTCGGACGCCTGGAATTCCTCGGTGAGGGGCTCTGGGCTCTCATCTCCACCCCCTTGGACGGGGACTACACCACCGTTTCGAACGGGGGCATCATTGCGGGCCGGGATGGCGTCCTGGTGGTGGAAGCCTTCCAGACACCGGAAGGGTCCCGTTGGATCGCCCAGAAGGCAAGGGAGTTGACTGGGAAGTGGCCCACTCACGTTCTGGTTACCCACTATCATAGCGACCACTCCAATGGAGTGGAGGGGTATTTCCCAGATGAAGGGGCGGCGGGCGGGCCCGGTGCCGGAGACAATCCCTCGGGACCCGTCATTCATGTCACGCGGGCGACCCGGGAGCTGAAACAGGAAGGCCTTGCTGAGGATACTCCGGAGAGGCTCAGACGAATCTGGGCCGACGTAGTCCTGGTGGGCATAGACAGCCCCGGGTTCATCGACCTCGGGGGCCGGGCTGTGGGGATGATTCCCCGTCGAGGCCATACTCCCAGTGACCTCACGGTCGAACTCCCTGATGAGGGAATCACCTGGTGTGGGGATCTGGTCTGGAACGGGATGTTTCCGAACTACATGGATGCGGTGCCCAGCCAACTCTCCCGGGCAGTTCGTGCGATCCAGGCCAGTGACCGGGCAATTTTCGTCCCCGGCCACGGCCCCATGGCCGGAGCCGCGGACCTTTCCATTTACCTGGCCGTCATCGATGGGCTGGAGGAGACCGCCAGAAGGGCGAAACGAGAAGGGTGGACGGCTGAGGAAGCCGCCAACCGTCACCAGATCCCGGATACCCTTGGCGAATGGACCCTGTTCAATCCGGCCTATTTCCAGCGAGCCGTAGAGGCCTGGATGAAGGAGTGGGACACAATAGGTTGAGGGGTCCCGATCAAGGAAGCGGCCCTTCCGGGAAAACCGGAACGGCCGCTTCACTTTTCGGGCGAAAGCCCGCCTTGAACTAGCTCACCTTTACAACGTTTTCCGCCGCTGGGCCTTTGGTGCCGTCCACGATGTCGAACTCGACCTCGTCGCCTTCGCTCAGGGTTTTGAACCCGTCAGCCTGGATCGCGGAGTGATGGACGAAACAGTCCTTCGCTCCACCCTCCGGCGTGATGAAACCAAAACCCTTTTGATCGTTGAACCACTTCACAGTTCCCTTGGTACGCATCAACCTACTCCTCTAGTGTTGTGCTCGTCGGAGTCCGGATGATCCGTACCAACCGACAGGCGCTCGCGCGGACTCTCCCCCGCGCCGGAGATCGCGGCCACCCGGCCGCCAAGAATAAAGAGCGGAGCCTTCAAAGGAAGACATCCGCTTTCTACCAATCGCTCGTCCTTCCCTTCCCCGTAAACATCCGTGGAAAATCCAACTTCATCCGCATTCCCGCCCCCGTCAAGAGGAATCGACACACAAACGGTCAGGAGCGTCCAGCTAACTGGAGCCGGATCCCGCCAGACAGGCCTCCGCTTTCTCATCCAAAACCTTTCCTCCGATCCATCTCCATACCGCAGCTCCGGCCAAAAGGAAATGGATCCAACGAACCGGATAACCATACCTGGGCATGTAGGCCACGATGTAGTAGACAGGGGGATAAATCATCACAGTGTGCGGGGAGGGCCCTAATCGTCTCTTCTCCTCAACCCAGCGTCAGCCTCCACCAATTCCCGCTCAACCCTGGCCCAGATCCGATCCCGTATCTCCGCCACCTCTCGGCGCATCTGGCCATTGGCCAGCAGGTTCCCGAATACACCCGACTCCAGAACCCGCGGGTCAATCCCGCTGGGTGAGAGGGCATACGCCCTGTGGACCCAGGGGAGGGCCCGATCGGGAGATCCCGTCCACGCCAGGTACGCAGCCAAGTCCCCAGCCGGGATCGCATTGGTGAAGTCAGGGTGGGCCTGAACGCCGGCATGAACAGTCGCCCGCAGTGAGTCGATGATCGCTTCGGCCTGGTCTAATCGCCCCAGGTCATGGAGGCACATCGCCCGAATGCCTGCGTGAGGGCCCAGATCCACGTCTAGGCACTCCTCGGCCCGACCGCTCAGCAGGAGGGCAAGGGCCTGAATGGCCCTGGGCAGGATTACTTCCTCGCCCAGGCTCCGGGCGGTTCGGGCCTGATCGATGGCCAGTCCGTAGTCCCCGGCCCGCAACGCCTCATAGGCCAACCCCGTTCGCCGGGCAGGAGAAAGGGGGTCCAACTCCACAGCGCGTTGGGCTTCCGCCAGGGCCTGATCATAGTAGCCCTCCCTCACCAACAGGTTTGCATACCAAGCCGGCACGTTGGGCGCGTTGGGCTGAAGCTCCAGCGCCTTTGTGAAATCCTCCAACACCAGTTGGGCCGGCGCCAAAGCCACGCTGGAGATGTACCCCCGGGCAGCATAAGCCTCGGCAAGCTCCGGATCCAGGCGAACAGCTTCCCCCGCGGCGCTCAAAGCGAAGCCAGCTGCGGCGTATCCGTCGAGTCCGATGTCGTAGCGATAGGTGATGGACAGGGCATAGGCTGAGGAGAGCCCGGCATAGGCCAGGGCAAAGGTGCTGTCATACCCAATCGCGGACTTGAAGGCATCGATGGCTCGGATAAGGCCGTCGCGGGTTCGGGTATTCAACAGGCGGCTTCCGGCCAGGTAAGGGACGTAGCCCGGACTGTCTGTGGGTCGTGGAGATCCCCGAAGAGACAAGGTCGGCACATCTTCCAACAGGGCTGCGATTACCTCGTCGGAGATCTCCTCCACCGCTCTCATCTGGTTCGTGCGGTCGATGCTATAGTCGTTCCTCCAGAGCTCCGCCTCCTCTTTGACCTTGAGGAGCCGGACCTGGATTCGGGCCGCGTCTTGGTGAAAAAAGGCGGTGCCTTGGAGAAGGTGATCCACGTCCAGAGTGTCCGCCACCTGGGCTACCGAGAGACTCAGACCCTCCAGCCCCCGCACAGACTGTTGGGAAATCACCTTCAGCCCCCGTATCCGAGACAGTCTTGTGATGAGCTCCTCCGTCATCCCATTCCCCAGGGTGTCGAAGAGGGTATCCCCGGTTCGGTTTTCCAGCGGGAGAATTGCGATTGAGGCCTGAAATCGGTCCGACTCACCGGGGGCCGTCGCGGCAACCCGATCCCCGAAAGTCCCGGATCCGCCGGACGGAGTCCCTGCCCTGGAACCATCGCCCGGTTCTTCCCCAGTCGTGATTGTGAAACCTGGAGGAAGGGAGATGGCATCCTCGCCACCTCCGACCGTCTTCACGGCGGCATAACCCGCGACCGAGATCACCACCACCACCCAGGCCCAAAGCGGGATTCTCCGGAAGGCGGGGCGTCGGGGATCCAAGCTCTCTGGCATGGGATTCATCCTGGGCAACAGTGTCGGGTCCTCTCGGCTCGAAGTTTGCCCAGGGCGCGCCCGGAAGCAAGGAGATCCGAGACGAGACCGTCGACCGAAGGGAGACGAGCCGAGCGGCAATGGGCTATCCCGATTCTACGAGCCAACCCGCGAGACCGTCGAACGTAGTGAGATGGAACTCCAACGACCCGGTCTATGCAGAGAGGGGCGTCCCCGTCATTGGGCCGTCCCTCCCGCCCCTTCCCCGGCTAGAGGTCCAACGTCGGGATTAACTTCGGCGCCCTCCGGTGTTGGGTCAGCTGTTCGTAGGCGAAGGCGATGCGCAGCAACTCAGGCTCACTCCAGGCCCTTCCCCAGATGCTGATGTTCACCGGAAGCTCCGTGAAGAAACCCATGG
>JBDRDQ010000369.1:0-2501 GCA_043820695.1 Gemmatimonadota bacterium
GTCGCCGAGGGCCTTTCAATCAGGACGGCCGGGTGGAGATGCGGTCGCCTTCGGCGATCCTCGCTTGTCTTGGCGGATCACGAAGCGGGCGCATCGCACATCCCATCGCAGGCTGGCCCTCGGATCCCCTGTCAGTGGGCCGGCTCAATCGGAGAAGATTGCGCGAGGTATTCGTTTGGAGGATGGGTCTTGTTGTCAAATCCCGGCAGATTGCCCAGATATTCACGGGTAGGACGCACGATCTGCCGTACTTGCCGGCGAATTATTCCGGAATCTGCGGGGATTTATCGACACACTAACCGCACCGGCCTGGGCCGCTCCCGCTGAAGCACAGAAAGTCTGTGACGAAGAAAGGCGTCGTCAGCTGCCGGGGATGAGCGAGATCGAGCGACACCTTTCACCGCGCGAAGGACCAGGAGGGGCTATGAGATCATGATCGAGCGGTCCGGTGGCGGAGGCCGAAACGTCAACCCAAGTGAGGCGGATGAGGTTCTCGTGGAGCACGTGGGGACGAGAGTCCCGCGAATGCTGGATGGGTGCAAGACGCGAACTTGGTGAATCACCGAAAGGCCAGGGGGCCACCAAGGGGTAGGTCCCGGGCGCTTTCCCCGACGAGGAAAGAGTGCCGAATCCAGGGCGGGTAACAGAGAACCTTGACAGATCGCCCAGGTCCGGTTGATAATGCTGCCTTCCGGCGTCCATTCCGCTGGACGCAGTTCGGTGGAGGTAAACCATGAAAACTCGAGCACCGATCTTAGGGCGGAAGGAAGCATCCAGGCCCAGTCCGGTTCGCTGCTGGCCCACTGCCCTCCTCCAGGGTCCCCTTCCCCTCGACCACCAAGCTTCCTACCTCAATAGCAATTGTTAGGGGGCTGTCCTTAGCGGTGCGCAGACGCACCCGACAGTCTCCCGCCCTTCTCTGAACAAGACAAACACCAGAATTCGGATTCGGCCTCTTCGTCCGGGCCAGGGCGGGATGTTTTCCGTCCTCCTGCTGCGGCCGGGGCCTTCACACCTGCGAGGGAAACAAGATCATGAGCACGCAGCGTACTTTCTCAATCGACTCGTACCACCCCTTGGTCAGCCCCGGGGAGACCGAAGGGGCCGTGTATGCCATCAAGGATTTCTTTCGGCGGGAGCTTGCGGAGGCCCTGAACCTGACTCCCGTCTGTGCCCCGGTCTTCCTGGAAGCCGGGACTGGGATCAACGACGACCTGAACAGCGTAGAACGCCCTGTCCGTTTCGAGGCTCCATCGCTAAAGGGACGCGTGCTCGAGGTGCCTCAATCCCTGGCCAAATGGAAGCGGATGCGGCTGGCGGCCATGGTAAAAGAGCCCGGAGAAGGTATCCTGGCGGAGCTCACCGCCATCCGCCCCGACGAGATCCCGGGACCCCTCCACTCCCTCTACGTAGACCAGTGGGAATGGGAACGGGTCATCACCCCTGAGGAACGAACCCTCCATTTTCTGAGGGAGATCGTGGGGAGGATCTTCAGGGTGTTCCGGAAGGCGGAGGAATTCGTGGCGAGTCGGTTTCCCCAGATCGAGCCCCTCCTTCCCGAGGAGGTCACCTTCCTCCACAGCGAGGAACTGGAGGCCGGCTTTCCCGACCTAACCCGACAAGCGCGGGAAGCTGAGGCCGCCAGGAAGCATGGGGCCATCTTTCTCTCGGGCATCGGTGCCCCCCTATCGGACGGCCAGCCCCACGACGGGCGAGCTCCTGACTACGACGATTGGATCACCCAGACCGGGAAAGGTCGGGGGTTGAACGGTGATCTCATCGTCTGGCATCCCCTCCTTCGGCAGGAGTATGAGTTGTCATCCATGGGGATTCGCGTGGACACCGAGAGTCTCCTGCAACAGTTGGAGCTTCGGGGATGTCCCGAGTGGCGGCACCGGGACTTCCACCGGCGCCTCTTGGCCGGCGAGCTACCCCTGTCCATCGGGGGTGGGATCGGCCAATCCCGAAGCTGCGCCTACCTCCTTCGGAAGGCTCACTTGGGCGAGGTGCAGTCCAGCGTCTGGCCCAAGGAGACCCTAGCAGAATGCCAGGCCCAAGGGATTCCACTCCTCTGATGAGCGATTTCACCGCGCCGGGACGTTGCTATGGAGGTCAAGTGCCATCGGCCAGTTTGCTAAGGTCCACTCGGGGGGTTGGGTAGACTTCCAGGACGACGCACCGTTGTAGGCAGAAGATGGTAATCTTGCCAGCCGCGATGCGTAAGGCGGCCGCCTAATGAGTGGCGAAGGCGAGTTGTTGGAAGGAAACGGATGGGGCGATGGCCACGGTTGGGTTGATTTGTGCGCCAAGTTCGGTATAAGCGCCGAAAGTGTCGGGGGATCACGCCGATCAGTTCCGCTGCACTCCAGGGCGTGATCGTTTGGTCCCGAACACACCGAACCATCGCTGCTCGGTCGATCTCCCGCTCGCTCAAGTGTGGCATCTACTCCTCTGGAGAGATTCGTCCACACCACCTGGAGCGGACAAACTCCGAAAGAGGA
>JBDRDQ010000370.1:0-5620 GCA_043820695.1 Gemmatimonadota bacterium
CGCAGCCTCTTTCATGAACCTGTCCGCGGTGGCAAGAGCTCTGGATGGAGTCACCGGCCTGGTCATCGTCTGTTCCGGAAGGGAAAACCGGTTTTCTTTGGACGATGCCCTGTGCGCCGGCGTGCTGATTCAGACCCTCGAAGAGGGTAGGGAAGAGGAGTTGGAATTAAACGACGCGGGCAGGGTGGTACGGGATCTGGCCTCGAAGTATACGGTGGACGTGGACTTCCTTCGGTCTACAGCCTCCGGAAAGGCTCTGGTCCAGGTTGGGCTGGAAGGAGACCTGGATCTCTGCGCGTCCCTCGACCGCCACCCCCTGGTTCCCGAAATGCGCGAACGGAAAATCAATATCCCCCCGGGGCAGGGTCAGGATTGAGGGTTGGAAGCCTGTCCGAGGTGGGGGAGTTGAAGGGATTGGATACATCGTGACCGGTTCCAAAACGAAGGGAAAAGCTAAAGCCAAGAGGCGGATCCTTGGTCCAGAGCGGCGACAGGAGATCCTGGCGCTGGGACTTATGGCCGTGGCCCTTTTCCTCTTCCTCCTCCTGGTTCCTACTTCCCTTCTGGGTGAAGCCGGTGAGGTCTGGTTCCCGTCAGGCAACGTCATGGGGGCTGTTGGAGCAGCGGTCCAGGCGGTTCTCCACTATTTCTTCGGGCTCGCATCCCTCTTCCTTCCCGCCCTTCTGGTTCTTGCCGGCTTCCAACTGGGAGGCTGGCTCTCCCACACTTGGACGCTGAGGTTAGCGATTCTCATCGGTGGCCTCTTCCTCCTCGTCCCCCCCGGCCTCCACGTTCTCCTCCACGGCTCCGCCGCCGCCGGGATCCTTGGATCCTGGCTCGGGAACTTCCTGGTTGCAGGCTTAGGGGGGTTCGGTGCCCTTCTTCTCCTTTCGGTCCTCACCCTCCTCCTCCTTGTGGGAACATTGGGCTGGAATCCTCTCCTTCCCGTCGGGCGAGTGGCTGTCCAGGGCGCTGAACTCATCGGGAAGGGTGCCCAGCGGGCGGGGAGGGGGGTGCAGGGTTGGCTGAAAGATGGAGTAGAGCGTCGAGCGGCTCGGGCACTAGCCCAACGAGAGGCCATGGAAGCTCCGGAAGAATCGGACCTTTTCTCCTTTATCGATGATGATGAGCTTCCGGGCGGAACCCCCCTGGGGGATCCAGCCCTGGACGCTTTTGGGGGCTCAGAGGCCGCTCCCGAGGACGCTCCCGAGGACGGGGGCGGCGCCGGGGGGTTGCCGGATCCCAATCCCCCAGGGGAGGATCCGCCCCACGAGCTCCCGTCCCTGCATCACCTGGACGAGCCCGACTTTTCGGACCGGGCAGGGATGGAGCGGGATTTGGATCGGCTTGGACAGGTCCTGGTGCAAAAGCTCCAGACCTTCAATGTAGAATGCTCAATCGGGGGTCGGACAACCGGACCTGTGGTCACTCAATTCGAGGTCGTGCCGGCCCCGGGGGTGAAGGTCAACAAGATCGCGAACCTCGATGCCGACCTTGCTCTGGCCATGAAGGCCAGGAGCATTCGGATCGTGGCACCCATTCCCGGGAAGGGCGCCGTCGGGGTTGAAATTCCGAACCCCAAGGCCGAGATGGTCTATCTCAGGGAGATTCTGGAGTCCGTAGAGTTTTCCCGGAGCAGAGCGGAACTCCCCCTGGCCCTGGGTCGCGACTTGACGGGACGGCCCTTCGTGGCTGACCTGGCCAAGATGCCCCACGCCCTCATCGCGGGCGCCACCGGCTCGGGGAAATCGGTCTGCTTGAACGCGTTCATCACCAGCCTGGTTTACCGCCACACCCCCGAGACGCTCCGCTTTCTCCTCATCGATCCGAAGATGGTGGAGTTGAGCGCCTACGTTGACCTGCCTCATCTCCGCCATCCGGTGGTCACGGATCCAAAGGACGCCGCTGGAGTGATGAAATGGGCGGTCTTCGAGATGGAGCGTCGGTACGAGCTCCTCCACGTCAACACGGTTCGATCCGTGGGGGAGTTCAACAAGAAGCTCCGCCAGGGAGCGCCCCTCAGGCGGGTCCATCCGAAGGGCCCGGATGGGGATCCGGATCGATGGCTCTGGAAAGACGGTCCGATCCCCTACGTGGTCCTGGTGGTGGACGAGCTGGCCGACCTGATGATGACCGTCCAGAGTGAGGTGGAGAAGCCCCTCACCCTCTTGGCCCAAAAAGCCCGGGCCATCGGGATCCACCTCCTGGTGGCGACTCAACGACCCAGCGTCAACGTCATCACCGGCCTCATCAAGGCCAACTTCCCCACCCGGGTGGCATTCCGGGTGGCCTCGAAGGTGGACTCCCGCACCATCATCGACCAGAACGGAGCCGACGCTCTCCTGGGGAACGGAGACATGCTTTTCCTCCCGCCCGGGACCTCGGAACCGATCCGGATCCAGGGAGCCTTCATCGGCACTCCGGAGACGGAGCGCCTCACCTCGTGGTACAGGGATCAGGCAGCCCTCCGGACCGAAAGAGAGGCCAAGAAGGAGGAAAGGTGGCCGGCAGAGGAGGACATACTGGATGTGGTCCGCAGCCTCGAGGCGGATTCCGGGATGGAGGAGGGCGGCCTGGGCGGAGACCTGGAACGGGATGAACGGTTTTGGGATGCGGCCGAGGTATGTGTCCAGCAGAGCCAGGGATCTACCTCCCTTCTCCAGCGTCGTTTGAAGATCGGATACGGCCGGGCGGCCCGAGTTGTGGATCAGCTCCATGAAGCGGGGATCCTTGGGCCTCCGGACGGGTCAAAAGCAAGGGAGGTGCTGTTGACCCTATCGGATCTTGAATTCCTTCGTAGGGGAGAGGAAGAGGAGTTGTGAGCACCCCGGCGCGAAGATTCTCCTTTTTCATGGTACTGGCTCTGGGTCACCAAGGGGCAGGGACGCTCCTGGCCGACCTGTCTGCCCAAGACGCCACGGCCCTCTCGCTGATGGAAGAAGCTGGAGCACGGTACCGGGAGGTCCGCGGGTTCTGCGCCAGCTTCGAGCAGGCCCTGGCGGTTCCCCTCCTGGGCGAGACCACCTTTTCCGCGGGATCCCTTTGCCAGGAAACCCCGAATCTGTTCGCCATGCGGTTCAGTGACCCGGAAGGGGACGTCCTGGTAGCGGATGGAGAATCCTTCTGGGTGTACTACCCCAGCTCCGACCCAAGGCAGGTCCTCCGGTTCGCCATGGAGGTTCGCCCTGGAGGGGTGGATTTTCACCGGGAGTTTCTGGAGGCGCCGGGAAAAAAGTACGAGATGGCGTATCTGGGCCAGGAAACCCTATCGGGACGGTCCACCCACATGATCTCCCTGAAGCCTTTTGAGCCTTCGGGTTTTCAGGAGGCCAGAATCTGGCTGGATTCCCAGCGGTCTCTGATCCTCAAAGCCCGGATTGGAATGGAAAACGGGTCCGTGCGGACCGTAACCCTCTCCGGGATCCAGCTGAATCCACCTCCGGATCCGGAGCGGTTCAAATTCGTACCGCCACCGGGTGCTCAGGTCATTCGCCGGCATTGATGGGCCTCTCCTCTCAGCCAGGCTCATAGCGTGAAACGCAGGGATCTTCCGGTCATCCCCCTCTCCGCCACACCCATTCGGTCGGAGGTCGACCCCTCTGTTCGGGCCGTACGCCTGGAGTTGGAGCCTTTGGGTCCGGCGTCCGGCCCCCGCATCGGGCTTGTCACATTGGGGTGCGACAAGAACACCGTCGACTCCGAGCACATGATGGCGGCCCTGGTGGGCCATGGGGCCCGGGTCTCCAGCGATGTGGATGGCGCAGACGTAGTCATCGTGAACACCTGCGGGTTTATCGAGGCTGCCAAAGCCGAGTCCATCGAGACCATTCTGGAAGCCTGCGAGCTGAAGGAGGCGGGGGGGGTGAAGGCGGTGGTGGCTGTGGGATGTTTGGTGCAGCGCTACAAGGACGAGCTGGAGGCGGAGATCCCGGAGGTAGATCTCTTCCTGGGATTGACGGAGCTAGCCAACCTGGTGCCGGCCCTCCGGACCCGGGGCCTCCTTCCGGAAGAGGATCAACTGATTCCGACCATGGAGCGCCCCCTCCGGATCCTGGCCACGGAGACCCCACACACCTCCTTCCTGAAAATCAGCGAGGGGTGTGATCACTCCTGTGCGTTCTGTGCCATTCCCCTCATGCGGGGCCTCCACCGGTCCTCCTCTGTAACGGAGCTGGTTCGGGAAGCCCAGGCTCTGGAAGCTGGGGGGGTCAAGGAGCTGAACATCATATCCCAGGATACGACCTGGTACGGCCGGGATCGGAAGCGGGCCGGGGTGGATGGGGCTCTCCTCCCCGATCTTCTCCGGGCCCTTCTGGCTGGAACCGAGCTTCCCTGGTATCGACTTTTTTACATGTACCCTTCCGGGATCACCCGGGATCTGGTTGATCTCCTCGCGGCTGAATCCAGGCTGCTTCCCTACCTCGACATGCCTCTCCAGCATGGAAGCGATCGGATCCTGAAGGCCATGCGGAGGCCCGAAAGCCAGGCCACCATCCGGGAACGGGTCCGGTGGCTTCGTGAGGCCATTCCCGAACTCACTCTAAGGACGACGGTCATCGTGGGATTCCCAGGGGAAACCGAGGACGACTTCAACGAGCTTCTCGCCCTTCTGGAAGAGCTGCGCTTCGATCGGGTTGGGGCTTTTACCTATTCGGTTGAGGAGGGAACCCCGGCTGCGGCCATGGAAGAACAGCTTCCGGAAGAGGTTAAGGCCGAGCGTCTGGAGGCTCTCATGGACGTGCAGCGGGAGATCTCCTTCGACCTCAACCTGGCCCAGGTGGGGAGGCGGACCATCGCCCTCGTTGACCGTGTACTAGATGAGGATCCGGAATTCGCCTTCCAGGCCCGGATCGAAAGCCAGGCGTTGGATGTGGACGGAGTCACCAACCTTCTTCCTGCTGAGGGTGTGACTCCGGGGACCTTCGTCGAGATCGAAATCATCGATGCTCTGGACTATGACCTGATTGGCGTGGTGAGGAGATGAGTATGAGAAGACTGTTGGTAGGATCCAGGCCAGGGAGGCGAGAGGGGCCCGGATCACGGCACTGGGCGGGGGCTCTTGCTTTGGGCCTCGGCCTTTTCCTTTGTGCAGGAGAGATCAGCGCCCAGACGAGCCTGGCGGATTACGACTATGAAAACCTCGCCTTCAGGGGGTTCTCCCTCGAAGGTGGGTACATCTGGCCCACCCGGGTGGAGCCCACGTACACGATTGGGGCACGGGTGGATCTGGGTTATCTCGGGCCGGGCCTCCGGTTGATTCCGGGGGTGGCCTATTGGTCTTCGACCATGAAGGGTTCTGAGGTCAGGGAGTTGGAAAGGACCGTCGACGAGCTCCTGGTGGGACAGCTGGATCCGGGCTCTGGCTTCGAGGGAGTGGATCTTGGAACCATCGACTGGTCCGACTTCATCGTGAGTATGGACGGCCATTTCGTGTGGTCGGTTCCGCTGGACCTTCTGACCTTCGCCGGTGGAGGAATGAGCCTCCACTTCATGAACGGGGCCGGGGAGGCCATTTCCGGGACCTTCGTGGAAGACCTCCTGGATTCCGTGAAGCCCGGCTTCAATCTGCATGGAGGACTTGAATACCCCCTGTCGGATGGGTTCCGCCTCTACGGCCTGG
>JBDRDQ010000371.1:0-9123 GCA_043820695.1 Gemmatimonadota bacterium
GTTTGTGCCACTCGCGCCGACCAAGCTCGTGGATGGAGTGGATGTCCAATGTGAATCCTCAGACCCGTGCTATCGATGAGTAGGTGGATCGGTTGTTTGTTCACGGCTGCCCGAAATGGAATATCGCCGAGCTTCTTGAGGCGGGGGGACAGGGTGGTATGATCGGGGATGGGGAGGTCCACTTCCAGTATGCGGGCCAAGGAACGCAGAAACCCTTCGGTCTGCCTGAGCGGAAGGTGGAAGATCATACGAATCGTCAGAGCGGCCTCGATGGCAATGTTCGCATAGGTGCGCTGACCGCCGGGTTTCCCGCTGGGTGGCTCCCGCCAGGAGTCGATTGCATCCTCTGAAAGCCAGACAGTGAGGTCACCGCGGCGGCGCAGGCCTGCCTCGTACTCGGGCCAATGGCCAATCCGGTATCGGGACTTCGCGTCACCATGAACCTGAACCAGGAGCCATGCACCAACGCCTCTCGGAGCCCGAAACCCTTGTCGAGAAAACCCGGAATGAGTACCCGTTGTCGAGTCGCCACCCGTTTCTATCGACGCACTCTACTCAGTCGAAATGAGAATCCCCTACCGGTCATTGACCTTCTGGATCTTCGTTGGCTTGTTCGGCGGTATGGTGGCCGGCCAAGTTTTCGGAGAGGCCATCGTTCCCTACGCCCAACCCCTTTCGGACATCTTCTTGCGGCTCCTCCGCATGGCCATCATGCCCCTCATCATCACCTCTTTGACGGCGGCGGTCATAAGCGTTGGGGGGCGGAGAGATCTGGGGGTTCTGGGAGCCAAGACCTTCGCCTACTACATCGCCAGCAGCCTTATGGCCATCCTTACCGGTCAGATCCTGGTGAACGTCCTGAAGCCTGGTGTCGGATCGGCCATCGAGTTTCAGGAGGAGGTCACGGAGATTCCGGCAGCAGCCCAGGGTCCCGTCGAGCTGCTCCTGAACATCATCCCGGAGAACCCATTCCAGGCCCTGGCCGAGGGAATGGTTTTACCGGTCATCTTCTTCTGCATCCTCTTCGGCTATTTCGTCACCCGCCTTGATGAGCCCTACAAATCCACCCTTGGCGATTTCTTCCAGGGCGCCTTCAAGGCCATGATGAAGCTCACGTACGCGGTGATCTGGACGGCCCCTTTGGGGGTATTTGGGATCAACGCTCGAATTGTAGCCACTACCGGGTTCGAAGCCTTCCGGTCCTTGGGCTTCTACTTCGTTATCGTACTCATCGGGCTCCTGATTCACGCCGCGGTGACCCTTCCTCTTCTTGTCTACCTCGTCACCAGAAAGAACCCCTACTGGCACTATCTGGGGATGCCCTCGGCACTCATAACAGCCTTTTCCACCGGCTCCACCATCGTGACCCTTCCCCTCACCATGAAGGCCGTCACCGAGCACTCAGGAGTCTCCGACAAGATTTCATCCTTCGTCCTCCCGATTGGTGCCACGGTGAACATGGATGGTACGGCCCTCTATGAGTGCGTGGCGGTCATCTTCATCGCCCAGATCTACGGCGTCGCTCTTGGATTCGACCAACAGCTCGTCATCGTCCTCACGGCCCTGTTGGCCTCCATCGGAGCCGCTTCGGTGCCAATGTCGGGCCTGGTCATGATGTCCATCATCCTGGGGGCCGTTGGACTGCCCCTGGAGGGGATTGGCGTCATCCTGGCCGTGGACCGGGTCCTGGACATGTTCCGGACCATGGTGAACGTCCTCAGCGATTCCTGCGGGGCCGTGATCGTGGCGAAACTCGACGGGGAAGACGTCCTTCGCCGCCCTGTTCCCTGGCATCCTCTGATTTCTTGAGAGGCGGGATGCCTTTCGTGAACCTCCTTGCCCTCGTAGAGTATAATCTAGGCAAACACTCCCGCTCTTGTTTCTCGAAGGTCCGAGGCAGTCCTCCGGGACGTGCCTCATTCTAGAGTTGTCGCAGTCCGCCGCACGTGCGGTTGAAGCTGGCCCCATGGCTCCAGGTGGAGCACACTGACATGTCCACCATCGAAGAATTGGATCGCATCGCCATCACGGTGAAGTCTCACCGTCTCCTCAAGCGGCTTCTTGGCGAGAATCCGAAGCTGGAGGAGATCATGCGCAAAGCCATGAACGAGACGGAGGCCCTCGTGGGCGTACGCAACTGGGTCCGGGACGAGCTGCGCCAGCGCCACGCAGCCCTGGAGTACTACGCCAGCGAGCACCCCACCCGAGCGGCCTTCGAGGCCCTCGAATGGAGGGACCTCGCCGCCATCCGGATCCTGGACTATATCGACCATGCGGGACGCGAGTTCGTTGATCCGAACCTTCGCGGCGAGTTGGCCGTCAGCAACCCCTTCCGAACTCTCTGGCTGGCAGTCCATCACGGCACCGGGGGAGCCAGGCCCGGCTTCTTCGAGGACATGCTGCGCCTCTTCCACCAGTTCACGGGGCGAAGCGGTCAAGTGCCGCCCGGCCGTCAAGACGTAGAGAATTGGATGGAGCGCTATCCGTCGGGCCTGGATCCCCGGATAGTGCGGCTCAGAGAAGAGAACCGGGACCGTATTCTGGGAATCCTGGTCGATCGGATGGACCGAGGGGAAATCTCCAGTCGGAGGTTTCGGTTCGAGGCCGGGCTTTCCCGAGACCAGAAGATGGAGAAGGCCAGGGAGTGGTGGAAAGACATGCGGTTCCACCTCACCTTCGCCGTTCGGTCTCCGGCACTCCTCAACGAGATGCTGGGGGACTCTCTCGACCCGGACACCATGAAGATCCTGTATCAGGCCCAGGATGCGGGAATCCCCTTCTTCGTGAACCCCTATTATCTGTCTCTCCTTCACGTCCGGGTGCCCTACTTCGCCATCGGGGGCGACCTGGCTCTGCGGTACTACACCACGTACAGCAAGGAGCTCGTGGAGGAGTTCGGCCACATCGACGCGTGGGAGAAGGAAGACGAGATCGTTCCGGGCAAGCCCAACGCGGCGGGATGGCTCCTTCCCCCCTTCGACAATGTTCACCGCAGGTATCCCGACGTGGCCATCTTGATTCCCGACACCCAGGGGAGGACCTGCGGCGGCCTGTGCTCGGTCTGCCAGCGGATGTACGACTTTCAGATTGGCTGGCTCAACTTCAACCTCGAGAAGCTCAAGCCCACCGCCGCCTGGGATAAAAAGCTCCCGGAGCTCATGGAGTACTTCGAAGCGGACTCTCAGCTACGGGATATCCTCATCACCGGCGGTGACGCCCTCATGAGCTCCGACTCCTCCCTGAAAGAGGTCCTGGACGCAGTCTACGAGATGGCCGCTGCGAAACGGAGCCGGAACCAGGAGAGACCCGATGGGGAGAAGTTGGCTGAGATGCTCCGGGTCCGCCTGGGTACGCGGTTGCCTGCGTACCTGCCTCAGAGGATCACGTCGGAGCTGGTGGCCATCCTGGCCGAATTCAAGAAGAGGGCCTCGGAAGTGGGGATCCAGCAGTTCGTGATTCAGACCCACTTCGTATCCGCGATGGAGCTCACCCCGGATACCCGGGAAGCGATCCACCGCCTGATCTCGGCCGGCTGGACGGTGACGAACCAGCTGGTGTTCACGGCAGCGGCCTCCCGGCGGGGCCACACCGCCAAGCTCCGTCAGGTCCTGAACGAAGTCGGTGTTCTCCCCTACTACACCTTCGTGGTGAAGGGATACATGGAGAACAACTTCAACTACGCCCCCATCGCCCGGATTGTCCAGGAAGAACAGGAAGAGAAGATCTTCGGAAAGGTGCCTCAGGAGTATCACGACCGCGTCCGGGAGTTCCCAGTGAACGCCGAATCCATGGTTGAGGACATCGCCGAGCTCCGGAAGGAGGCGGATCTCCCATTCCTGGCCACCGACCGGAGCGTATTGAACCTGCCGGCCGTGGGAAAAAGTCTCACGTTCCGCGTCATCGGCATCACAAGGTACGGCCGCCGCATTCTCGAGTTCGACCACGATCGCACCCGAGCCCATAGCCCCATCATCGACCGGATGGGAAAAGTGGTCATAATCGAGTCCAAGTCCATCAGCGAGTATCTGCGACAGCTGGACGATTTCGGAGAGGACATCTCCGAGTACGAGAACGTGTACGGGTACTCCCTGGGGGAGACGGAGCCTCGACTGGCCGTGTACGAATACCCGGCTTACGACTTCAACGTCACGGCCGAGCTCACGAACCTGGAACTGGGGTCTGAGGAAGAACAGGATGCAGGGTCGATGCCCGTCTCCGGCGCAGAGCCGGCCGTCAGGGCTTGATGGACCTGACCCCCAGCCGGCCTGTGCTCCGCGAAGATCCCATCCGGTTGCAGTTGTTGACTTTTAGAGCATCGGCAGGGGACCATGGGATCATGACCTCATGGCTCCTTGTCCTCCTTCGGGGCGTCGCTGGCATCACCCGCTCCCACGCCTCACTGGCAGCTGAGAACGCCTCCCTCCGCCACCAACTCACCCAGCTGTCCGTCGCCCAGTCAGATCCGAGGCGACGATCTCACCCGTGCTGGCATCAACAGCGAGGTGTAGCTTCCTCCAAGCTCTGTTCTTGGGCGGTGTTCGCAGATGGCCGACGTGAATCCTCAGACCCGTGCTATCGATGAGAAGATGGATCGGTTGCTCCTTCCCGGCTGCACGAAATGGAATCTCTCTGAGCTTCTGATGCCGCCGGGACAGGGTCGTGTTATCAGGAATTGGGAGATCCAAGCTGGGCCAGGGACCGAAGGAATCCCTCTGTCTGGCGAAGCGGGAGATGAAAAACCATGCGGATCGTCAGAGCCGCCTCGATAGCGATATCCGCGTGGGTGCGCTGGCCGCCGGGTTTGCCGCTGGGCGGCTCCCGCCAGGAGTGGATTGCATCCTTTGACAGCCAGACAGTGAGGTCGCCGCGGCAGCGTAGACCTCCCTCGTACTCAGCCCAGTTCCGCACCCGATACCGATACTTCGCGTACTTGTATTGGCTGCGTTTCGGATACTTCATCAGTGGCGGCTCCGCGGTCGAGGGCTTCCTGTCACCTCGAAGCCAGATCAAGAGCCATGCACCAACGCCTTGATCTTCGCCGGTAATGGTTCTCCGGCTTGCGCCTGGCCTTCACTCCCCGTGATCACACATTCGGCGATGTCATCCCCCCCGGCTTCCATTGATTGAACAGAATGTCAAGCTGGAAGGGTGTTTTCCGCACGTATATGCGATCGGGTGCGATTAGGACCCGCAGGTCCATGACTCTGAAAAGTGTGGTATCCTCTACGCCTCTCGTGTACCCATTAATAATGACTGTCCAGTCAAGGGAGGACATGAACAATGGACCTTGAAAAAGCAGCCGATGACTTCAAGACAGCCTCCGATGAGCTTAGGAGGCCCGTCACTTACACGGAGATGGCAAATCAGTGTGGCGTCTCCGTCGAGAGTATCCAGCGGGCCGTGCTCTGGGAGGGCTCCGATGCCTATCTGCCACCACCTCGATTTTGGAAAGGGGACTTGGCCTATTTGGCGCGAGAGCGAGCTGCGGAACTGGTGGTGTTGGCGGACGAGTTGGAGGCCAGCGCCTGGGCACCCGCCACGGAGGCGGAGCTTGAGGAGATAGGGTCAATGATATTGACCCAAATCGACGAAGTCTTACAGCCGACAGACGGGTCGGTGGACATTCAAAAACGGCGGGAGGATACGGAAAGACTGCTGGCGGACACGGAAAGACGGCTGGAGGACACGGAAAAACGGCGGGCGGATATGGAAAAACGGCGGGCGGACAGGGAAGAACGGCGGGTGGAGGAGCTTGCCGAGTTGAACGCAATGTTCCAGAGGGGGCTTGGGAAAGGCGCCTGAACTTGGCAGGAAACGACTCGTATCCTAGGGGGATGCATGACAGGCCACAACTGGCCACGACCGCTTATCGAAACTCGCTCTGACGCTCCTCTTTCTTGGTTTCGGGTTCCAGTTGGCCGCCTTGGGGCGGTGACGGCCTTGGGTGTTGTGCCAGGGGTTGTGCCAAACCCCACGGTTTCTGGCCGTTTATGAGATCTGACCCGTGCCAGGCAGGTGCCCATGAAAACATACTTCTTCTTCCTGATTCCAATCTTCTTCGCATTCGGCTGTGCCGGAACTTTATCGGTACTGGGAATGCCAACTGTGGTTTCCGATACGGCGTTTGACCTAGCTCCTGAGATCACCAACTCGGACGAAGTTCGGAATGCCATGCGCGAGGAGTATCCTCCACTCCTTCGGGATGCCGGAATCAGAGGGGCGGTGGTCCTATTGGTCTTCGTGGATGAGATGGGACAGATCCAACGGACCTCTTTGGAACAAAGTTCGGGCCATCAGGCACTCGATGATATGGCCCTGGAGTTGGCCAAGATCATCCAATTCAATCCGGCCCAAAACGGAGGCAAGGCGGTGCCGGTCTTGGTAAGGGTTCCCATCAACCTTGTTCCACCTGCTGCTCGGGCTGCGACGAAAAGGGTCGGATATCTGAATTAAAAGGTCACGACTCCAAGATTCAGGAACGATCCCCTCAGGTCAGCGAATGGGATCGCGGCGCTCAAAAAGGGCCGCCCGTTATCCGTACTCGTGTAACACCTGGGGAGATTCTAGCCCTGGCGATTGGAATAGAGAATCTCTCTACGAACCAACGTCCGCATCTCCACCAACGGCGGAAATTCAGCCCTTTTCTCAGCGCAGGTCATCCCGAAGGCGGCCTGGCACACTTCCGCCATCCCATCAGCGTTCGGGGTGTCATCCCTGCCGTCCCCACTCTCCAACTCGGAGATAAAGAGGTGCGTGAAGTTTCCGTCGGCGGCCCGGACAGTCAGGACACGCCAAGAGACCAGGGGTGTCCGCTTCATCAACTCCTCGGAATAGGGAATCGAGTACTCAGAGATGAACCTACTGTAATTGGCCTCTTGGCCTGGGAGAGGTTGTCGATAGGTCAGTTGGTACATTTGGCCGCTATCGTATTGTGCGAAGTCACCAAGGCCTCTGGAACCGACTCATTGAGGGTCGCTCGCAGCCGGCCGCAGGACCGGTCGCCCGACAGGAACGGCTCGGCGGGCTCCTGAATCTTTACTATCGGGATGCAGCTTGAGCCTCGGTCGGGTTTTGGAACAGGACGACAGCAGTAAATGATACGCTTGGCTGCCCGCCGAAGCGGCCGCACCCGAAGTGAACTCGTGCGCGATGCGATTCGCCGGCAATTGGCCTTGGAAGAGTTTGAGGATCTCCGACGCCAGATCATGCCTTTCGCCGAGGCACGCGGCTACCTGACGGACGAGGACATCTTCCGCGAAGTCTCATGAAGGTCTTCCTGGACACGAATGTCCTGGTTAGTGCCTTCGCAGCGAGAGGCCTTTGTGCGGATGTTCTTCGGGTCGTCCTCGCCGAGCACGAGATGGTGATTGGAAGCACGGTCCTGGCAGAGTTGACGAGGGTTCTCCAGAAGAAACTCGGCCTTCCTCCGGCGACCGTTCAGAGGGCGGAGGCGTTTCTGGGACGTGAGGCCGTGCTGGTGGAGCTCGCCCCTCCTGTCTCCGTAGAGATCCGCGCTGAGGGCGATGCTCCCATCCTTGCGGAGGCAGTCGCAGGAGGCGCCGAAGTGCTGGTTACCGGGGGTCGTGACCTTCTCGATATCGCCGACGACGCACTCCTCCCGATTCTGTCGCCACGGGCGTTCTGGGAGAGACTCCGATCGGCCCCGCATGACCGGCATTAGCGCCTTGCAACTTCCCTTTGTGCTTCCCTCCCCGGAGTAGAATCCACCCGAGGCGGCGAGGCGGTAGTCGTGGTGTAGGCCGCCGAGGACCCCCGTGATTCCCAGGACCTCCCCCAGCCACAGGTCGAGGGCACTGCGGTACGATCTTCCCGCCCTGCCTGGCTTACGCCTCCCGAACTCGCCGAAGATCCCATCGTTGTCATGAAACGAGAAATCGGGGCGCCGAACCAACCTGGTCGCCATGTACCGGCGGTATCCTTCCCGATGCCACTTGAGGACCGTTGCTGGCTTAACCAGGACCAGGTCCGAGACATGAGATCATGATCCTACGGTCCGGTTGCGGAGGCCGAAACGTCAACCCCAGCTGGGCGGATGGGGTTTTCGCGGGGCACAGGGGCGGTTGGGTTGACATAGCGCCCGTTCTCGGACGATTGCTGCGCGGATTGACGGATGGTAATTCCTAGCCGCTATCGAGGCAGATGGCCGCTTCGAGATCAAAGCTCCGATGGTTGCATCTGAAGCCCAGGGGGCCAATGATGTGAAGGGTGAGCTGGTGATGATCAACAGGCGCCCGACTCAGGTCCGGGGGGGCAACACGAAACAGGGACGGCTATAGCGCAATGGTTCAAAGTCAACCGATGCAGGAAGGAGCAATCGATGGCTGAAGTCCTTTGGGACGCGAATCATCCCGGGGTATACATTGACGACAGGTTCGGAGCATCGTTCAAACACAATACGATTCAGGCTCTGAACAAGATTGCATCCAGACCCGTCGGCGCCGACCTGCTCAAGATACTGTCGAAACGACACTTGGGAATCGGTACCGCCGTGGGCAAGAAGGTCGTCATCGCTCTGGGTCAGGGAACGCTTGCAGTGAAAAGCGTGAGGCACACTCATCAATCCTCAACGGGTGGAGGCACGGAAGTCAGGAAGGCCCCCATCGTCGGAACCGCGATGCGGTTGCCTGGTTCAGGCCAGGGGTCAGCGGTGCAGTACAACCCGAATGTGGAACATCAATACACGGCAGCTGCCCGAGTCAAGACGCCTGTCTTCGTTGCTCTGGCCCATGAGCTTATCCATGCTCTGCATTCTATATCAGGGGATGTCGTCAAGGCATATAGCTGGACCAACGGAGTAGGGGGATCCAGCTGCGGAGCCATCCTTGAGGAGGCCAGAACCGTTGGCCTTGGAATCAGTGCAAGGACCAGAATATCCGAAAACGCGATTCGCAGGGAGCATGGTTTGCCGCAGAGAAGGTTCTACTCAACGCCGGGAGATTGCGACAATCTGGTCAGGTAGGTAGCCTAGAAGACTGATCGGAAACCCTCCTGGACCGGGGCGGCCAAAGTCGCCGCACGAGGTAGCCTCCGGAATGAGAAACACGTATGTTGACGAGGGTCATGGGCACGCACCGTAAGTGACGGCGGGTCATATGCTTGGAC
>JBDRDQ010000372.1:0-5257 GCA_043820695.1 Gemmatimonadota bacterium
CGATCTGATCATCATCGGGAGCGGACCCGGGGGATATGTGGCGGCCATCCGAGGGGCGCAACTTGGAATGAACGTGGCGTGTGTGGAGACGGAAAAACTAGGGGGCGTGTGTTTGAACGTTGGGTGCATCCCCACCAAGGCTCTGCTTTCCAGCGCACTCTTCATCCAAGAAATGAAGCGGGCGGAAGGTCACGGCGTTACCATCGAGTCTGCCTCGGTGTCCCTGGGTCCTGCCCAGGAGAGGAGCCGGAAAGTTGCTGATCAGCTGAACAAAGGGGTGGGTCACCTCTTCAAGAAAAACGGTGTGATCCATATCCAAGGTTATGGTCGGCTGATAGCCAAAGGGACGGTCGAGGTGGAGGGCCCCGAGGGTGGGAAGGAAACGTTCGAAGCCTCCCACATCATCATCGCGACAGGGTCCCGACCGAGAGATCTTCCCATGCTGAAGATCGACGAGGATCGTATCTGGTCCTCGACGGGGGCGCTGTTCCAGAAGGAGGCGCCCAGCTCACTGGCTGTGGTGGGGGCTGGTGCGGTGGGGATGGAATTCGCAGACATATACGCGGCGTATGGGTCTGAAGTGCTTATCATCGAGTTGCTGGACCGGGTTCTACCGCTGGAAGACAAGGAGTCTTCCGAGGCCGTGGCCCGGAGTTATAAGAAGCGGAAGATCGGCATCCGGACCTCCACCTCCGTTCAAGCCTCGGAGTTTACGGATGAGGGCGTGAAGCTCACGCTGAAAGACAAGGACGGGAAGGAAGAAATCCTGGAGGTGGAGCGGGTTCTTTCGGCGGTGGGGCGAGTACCCAACACGGAAGAGCTCGGGTTGGAAGAGTTGGGAGTAGCCCGTACCGAACACGGGGGCTTCGTTAAGGTAGACGAGTACCTTCGGACCAACGTAGAAGGGGTATACGCCATCGGAGACGTGGCTGGTCCCCCCCTCCTGGCCCACAAAGCATCCCGCGAGGGGATCGTGTGCGTTGAGCACATCGCCGGGCAGGGCCACGGAACGGTGGACTACTCCAATATTCCCTCTTGCACCTACGCTCACCCTGAGGTGGCGTCCGTGGGCCTGACGGAGGAGCAAGCGGTAGAAGCCGGACATGAGGTCGAGGTCGGCAAGTTCCCGTGGATGGGAATAGGGCGGGCTGTGGCCGCCGGTGAAACCGAGGGTTTCATCAAGGTCATTCGGGACAAGAAGTACTCGGAGATTCTGGGAGCCCATATCGTTGGGTCCCATGCGACGGAACTCATTGCCGAGTTCGTGCTGGGTAGGCATCTGGAAGCCACCGTCGAAGAGATGGAAAGGGCCATGCACCCGCATCCCACGCTGTCGGAGGGTGTTGCCGAAGCCGCACTGGCGGCTCTCGGAAGAGCTATTCATATCTGAGGAATTCCGATGGCTAGGGTTTAGCACCAGCCGGGAATTTGGAAAGGGCGGGCCCGGGTTTCCCAGGAAATCCGGGCCCGGCCCTTTCCCGGGGATGGGAACCGCGGTCCGCCGCCGGGGTTCTTGCATGATTATGTGGGGTAAACGCCCCGGGATAACCACCTCGTTTTTCCACCAGGGGGTATGCCAGTGAGGGATGATGCGAGGGCTGAGCAATGGGTCGACGAGCCTGCAAAAAGGGACTGGTCCGAAGAGGAGGAAAAAGCCCTCCGGCTATGGATTGCCCTGGCCCGTTGCTACATAACCTTCTCCCGGGCTGTGGCCTGCAAGGTGGCGGAATACGATCTGACGGCTCCCCAATTTGGAGTTCTCGAGGCCCTATACCACCTGGGCCCACTCTCCCTTGGAGATTTGGCTGAGAAACTTCTGGTCACCGGCGGTAACGTGACCTATGTGATGGACCGCCTCGAGGCCCAAAATCTGGTGGAACGGGAGCGATCGGGGGACGATCGACGGGTGGTTCGAGCGCACCTCACCACCAAGGGCCGGGCCACGATTGAAGGAGTCTTTCCTGGCCACGTGGAGTTCGTCCGTGGCCTGGTGAACGGCTTGGGTCCGGCAGACCAGGACACGCTTCGAAACCTGCTGAAGAAGTTGGGGAAGGGGATCGGAGGGGAACCCGGTCGCGAGGGAGAGTGCTGAGGGATTCCCGAAGGGTGACTCTGGGGGGCCGGGCGGTTCGCCAGGCCCCTTTATTTATATTTTCCGACCTTTCAGGCAACCCCCGCGCCGCCGACGGGCGGATCAATGCCTCGTACCTTCAGGAGCCTTAGGACCGCCTCGCCGATCTTGTTGTTGGGGGTAGAGGCGCCAGCGGTAATTCCTACTTGGAAAGAACCGGGTGGAATCCAGTCGGCCTCCTCCACTTCCGGTGCGTGCGGGTCCAGGGCCGGCTTATGCCGGATCGTCCCGGCGTCCGTATCGATGCAAACCGCGTCCTCGATGTGGTAGGTCCGGGTATGGTCCCTGCACATATGGGCGAGGTGGTTGGTGTTTGATGAGTTGTATCCCCCTATGACGATCATGATGTCGGGGGGGTCCTTCATCAGCGCCACCACGGCGTCTTGGCGCTCCTGGGTGGCAGAACAGATGGTGTCGAAGGAGCGATAATGGCCTTGGGCATGCTCTTCACCGAATGCCTCGACGAAGGCTTCCCGGATTCTGGCGCCAATGGCCAGGGATTCGTTGGCAAGCATGGTGGTCTGATTGGCGATGCCGATCTTCTCCAGCGCCCGGTCCGGGTCGAATCCCTCGGTGGCCTTGTCCTTGAAGTGGGCGTAGAACTCTTCCCGCGAGAGGTGGCCGGTCCGCTTCGCGATGTAGTCGCAGACGAGCTTCGCCTCCTCCATATCCCGCACGATGAGATACCTACCCCCGGGATGCTTGTTGACCTGGGAGGCAGTGGCCCGGGATTCCTCGTGGGTAAATTTGCCATGGATGACGGCGGTGAACCCGTCCTTGGCATAGCTGTCCACCCTCTTCCAAACCACCAGCACCGAGCCGCAGGTAGTGTCCACCAGGACACAGCCGATTTCCTTGAGGCGGTTGAAGTCCTTCAGGGTGACTCCGAAGGCCGGGATTATGACAACGTCCTCGGGCGTCACCGGATCGAAGGAGAAGTGGCCATCCCTTTCAGGGTAGATGAACTCGATGCCCATCTCCTGCAGGCGGTGGTTCACATGCGGGTTGTGGATGATCTCTCCCATGAGGAAGATTCTCTTGTCCGGGAATTTGATGCGGCTCTCATAGGCGTAATCCACCGCCCGATCCACGCCGTAACAGAATCCGAACTCCTGAGCCAACCGCACGGTCACATCACCGAAGGTTTCCGTATAGCCACTGGACCGAATGAGTTCCACCATCGCGGATTGGTATGCCGAGTCGATGAGGGGCCTCACTTCGGCCTTCAAGCCAAGGCCGCTCCGGAAATATGTCTTTTCCATGAGGTCGTCTCTGTTTGACCTTTATCTTCAATCAATCCGCGTCCCGCATACCCGTTTTGCCTGCCGTAACCGAGACCCCGCCGGACCCTTCTTGTTCCCGGTTGGGTATTTCCCTCCATGTCACTGTTCAGCTGGCTTTTCCTCCTTTTTGTGGGGGTCCCTCTCCTGGAGATATTCGTCCTGGTTCAGGTCGGCCAGTGGATGGGTGTCTGGCCCACGATCGGGTTGGTGATGCTTACGGGTTTTGCGGGGGCTGCCTTGGCCCGTTTTGAAGGGCTTCGAACCCTTTGGAAGGTCAAAGGGGAATTGGCTCGGGGTCGGCTTCCGGGGAGTGCTCTCCTGGACGGGTTTGCCATCCTGTTGGGGGGCATCCTTCTCCTCACCCCTGGGATTCTGACCGATGTGGTCGGCTTCTGTTTCCTTCTTCCCCCCACCCGCAGTCTCCTTGTGGGCCGCATCCGGAAGAGCCTGGAAAGACGGCTGAAATCGGGGGCCATCCGTATCACTCACCTGGGTGGTTTTCCGGTGGCCGGGAGTGTCAATTGGGATGGCTCAGGGGAGTGGGGCCCGGAGTCAAAGGATCTGTCCGGAGAAATCGTCATTGAGGCGGAAGGGACCCGAGGAACTTGAGGCGGAGGGGACCGGAGGACGCTGACCTTCTGGTTTTCGGCATTCATCCGCTCTACCTTTTTATCCGCCATGCCCAATAACCCATCTTTCGGGTGAGATCCCCTCATGCCTCCAGGTCCCGCCATGTCTGAACGAATCGATTTCTTGGAAAAGCTCCTGGACTCTCCTGGCCCCTCCGGATTCGAAACAGGTCCAGCCCGAGTCTGGCGGGCAGCGGCTGAGGAGTTTGCCGACGAGGTCTGGACCGACGTTACCGGCAATTCCATGGCTGGCATCAACCTGGAGGGGAAGCCCAGAGTGATGCTGGCCGGGCATATCGATGAAATCGGCCTCCAGGTCACGCACATCGACGGGGACGGTTTCCTCTTTTTCGGCGAGATCGGGGGGTGGGACTCCCAGGTACTGGTGGGTCAGCGGGTGATGGTCATGGGGTCGAAGGGGGAGGTACCGGGGGTAATCGGAAAGAAGCCCATCCATTTGTTGAAGAAAGAGGAGCAATCGAACGCCACGAAGACCAGGGAATTGTGGGTGGATCTGGGGTGTACCAGTGGCCAGGAGGTTGCCGATCTGGGCGTCAGGGTGGGGGACCCAATGGTGCTCGCGGTAGGAATGGTTCGGTTGGCGGGAGACCGGATTGCCTCCAGGGCCATCGACAACCGAATCGGGGCCTACGTTGTGTTGGAAGCCCTCCGACTCCTGTCCGCTGATCCGCCCCGAGCCGGGGCCCTTGCCGTGGCGACGGTCCAGGAGGAGATCGCCTTTTCCGGGGGCGGCGCCCGCTCCAGCGCGTTCGCACTGGAACCCGCCGTGGCACTGGTGGTGGATGTGACCTTCAGCACCGACGTTCCGGATATCGAGAAGAAAGAGCTGGGAGATCACAAAATTGGTGGCGGGCCCGTCCTCAGCCGTGGGTCGGCCAACCACCCGATCGTCTTCCAACGCTTGGTGGAGGCAGCCGAGGCCGAGGGCATCAGCTATTCTCTTCAAGCCGCACCCCGATCCACCAGGACGGATGCCGACGCGATTCATTTCGTTCGGGCCGGAGTTCCGACGGGCCTGATCTCCGTTCCGAACCGATACATGCACTCACCCAACGAGATCGTAAGTCTAGGAGATCTACAAAAAACCGCAGAGCTTCTGGCAAGCTTCGTTCGGCGGCTGGATTCGGATTGCGACTTCACGCCCCGCTAAGGCATGGGGTGTGCGAGCGGGTTGTGCCCGGGGGCGGAGGGAG
>JBDRDQ010000373.1:0-15454 GCA_043820695.1 Gemmatimonadota bacterium
GGAACCGGTCCTCCAGATAGTCCGGCACGGTGATGGAATCGAAACGGTCTGTGTAGGCTTTGAAGGGTCGTGCCACCAGCGTCCAGGCCAGCGCGATTCCCAGGACCTCACCCATGATGATCCAGAAGGCATGGGCCCCCACGACATAGCCCATCCCCGTTAGGCCCAGAAGGAGCCATGCGCTCTCCCCCGTGGAATTGGAGGAAAAGGCGATGACCCAGGAGGGAAGCTTCTTGCCCGCCACGAAATACCCGGAAACCGTCTTGGACTCCCGTCCGCCCCATAGGCCGATGGCCAGGAGAATCAGGAGGTAGAGGACGAGGACGGTGATAATGGTTGCGGAGTACATGGGGTCAGTCGCGCCCCCGGTGAGCCAGAAAGAATGCCAGGCTGATGCCCAGCCCCAGCCCCACCGCCACGAACAGGAGGAGCCAGGAGGTCCAGGGGAGGCCGAGAATCATGGGTGCGCCTCTCTCAGCCTCATGTGCCCACCCTGCTGCAGGCCCGCCCCACTCGCTGCAGGGCGTCTTCCACTTCTTCTTTCGTAACCAGCAGGCTCGGTCCGAAGCGGATCACGTTGTCTCTGAGCCCGGCCTTGCCCAGGAGGATCCCTTCCGCTTTGGCCGCTTCCATGAAGGCTCCCGTCCGCTCGGCATCGGGCTCTTTGGTGGCCCGGTCCGTCACCAACTCGATGGCCAGCATCAGGCCCATCCCCCGGACATCCCCGATCCACCGATACCGCTCGGCCAACGCCACCAGTCCGGCTCGAAGCTCCGCTCCACGCGCCTCGGCTCTGCCGGGCACGTCCTCTTCCCGCATGACGTCCAATGCCTCTGCCATGGCAGCCATACAAATGGGGTTCCCGCCGAACGTGGAAATGGTCCTACCCCGCCAGGATGAGGCGATCTCGTCGGTGGTGATGGTGGCGCCCACCGGCATTCCCCCGGCGATCCCCTTGGCCATGACCATGATGTCGGGGACCACGCCCCAGTGCTCGATGGCGAACCACTTCCCGGTTCTGCCAAAGCCTGCCTGCACCTCATCGATGATCAGGACCCCTCCGTATTCCCGGATGATCTCGGCCACCCGTTGGAAGTACCCTGGTGGGGGGACGACGAAGCCGCCGGCTCCTTGGATGGTCTCCGCCAGGAAGGCTGCAGGCTGGCCGTTGGTCGTGCTGAGGATGACCTCCTCCAAATCCCGGGCATACTCTTCCGCGCAGCTCTCGTCGCACGGTGTCTTGAAACGGCACCGGTACGGATAGGGCGCCATGGTGTGCTTGATGTTGGGAAGGGAAGAGGGTAGAGGTCGCCACGAGCTGAGGCCCGTCAGGTTCGTGGCCATGGTGCTCCGCCCATGGTAAGCGCCCCGGAGAGCGATGACTTCGGTTCGGCCGGTGTGAATGCAGGCCAGGGTAATCGCGGTTTCGATGGCCTCCGTGCCGCTGTTGCTGAAGAAGGACCGCCTCAAGGTACCTGGCGCGATCTCGGCCAGGCGCCGAGCCGCTTCCACCTGGGGCTCGGTGACGTAGAGGGTCGAGGTGTGGCCCAGCTTCCTGGCCTGCTCGGAGACCGCCGAGACCAGCCGGGGATGACAGTGGCCCAACGATGTGGAGAGGATCCCGGAAAAGAAGTCCAGGTACTCCCGGTCGTCGGCGTCCCAAACCTTCATTCCCTCGCCCCTCACCATGACCACGGGCTCTTTGTAAAGATGGCCCACGCAGGGGAAGAGAAACTCCTGTTGGCCTTCGTAGATCTCCTGGCTCCGGCTGGCGGTGACCGGAAGGTGTGGCTCGTTCATCTTCGGCTCGTTCATCTTCAGCTCGTTCCTGTTCAGCCTGAAATGGGTGGACGGGTGCAACCCCCGGTTGACGGGCGGATCACCACCTCGAGCGGATCACCACCTCGAGATGACCACTCGCGTGTCCGTATAGAACTCGATGGCGTGCTTTCCCTGGGCTTTCAGATCCCCAAAGAAGGACGACCGGGCTCCTCCGAAGGGGAAGAAGGCCATGGGTGCTGCGACGCCGATATTCACGCCGATCATGCTGATGCCGGCTTTATAGCGAAACTCCCGTGCGGCTTTTCCGCTGGATGTGAAGATCCCGGTCGAGTTCCCGTAGTGGACTCTGTGCATGAGCTCCACCGCCTCCTCGACGGACTCCACCCGGGTGAGGCCGGCAACGGGGCCGAAGATCTCTTCCCGGCCCAGGACCATCTCCGGTTCGACGCCCTCGAAGACGGTGGGCCCGATCCAGTGGCCCGCCGGGTACTCGGACACCGAGGCCCCCCGGCCATCGAGGAGTAGCGCCGGTCCCTCTTGGACGCCCTTCCCGATAAGGTCCACCACCCGGTCCCGGTGGGTTCTGGAAACGACCGGCCCCATCTGGACTCCCTCATCCAACCCGTTGCCGAGTCGAAGGGTCGATGCCGTGTCCAGGAGACGCTCCCGCATGGGGCGGTAGGCATCACCTACCCCGACAAGGACACTCCCCGCCAGACACCGCTGCCCCGTGGATCCGAACACCGAATCGATGATGGAGTCATTGGCCCTGTCGAAGTCGGCGTCCGGCAGAACCACCATGAAGTTCTTTGCGCCCCCGAGGGCCTGGACCCTTTTCCCCTGCTGAGCCGCCTTCGCGTACAGCGTCCGAGCTGTGGAGCTGGAACCCACGAAAGAGATCCCCTGGACATCGGGGTGCTCCACCAGCGCGGTCACAGCCTCCCTGCCGCCGTGCACCACGTTCAAGACCCCGGGTGGAAGGCCCGCCTCCACCGCCAACTCCACGATGCGCTGATGGGTCAGGGGATCCTGTTCGCTGGGCTTCAGGACCACCGTATTCCCCGTGGCCACGGCGTAGGGCCAAAACCAGAGAGGAATCATCACGGGGAAGTTGTAGGGCGTGATGACCCCGAAGACGCCCAGCGGCTGCCGGAAAGTCTCGCAGTCGATGCCCGGCGCGATGTCTTCCAGCGTCTCCCCCATCATCAACGTCGGGATGCCGCAAGCGTGCTCTACGTTCTCGATCCCCCGACGGACTTCCCCCATGGTCTCCGGGAGGATCTTCCCGTGCTCCTGGGTGAGCCTTCGGGCCAACTCTTCATGGTTTTGGTCCAAGAGGGCTTTGAGGCGGAAGAGCACTCTGGCCCTGTCCACGGCAGGAGTGGACCTCCAGGCCGGGAAAGCCTTCTTCGCCGCCTCCACCGCTGTCGCAACGTCGGAAGCAGGGGAAAGGGGAGTGGATCCGAGCATCTCTCCGGTAGCCGGGTTGCTCACGGGGAGGAACTCGACGGCGTGGGACAGGGTCCATCGCCCGTCGATGAAGTTGGGGATGGGAGGGGAGTCCGCATGGGATTCGGTCGGTGACGACGACACGGTGATCTCCGGGGTGTCGGGGAGCCTCGGCCCAAAACGGAAGTGTAAAAGGGGGCTGGCCGCAGCGCCAACGGGGACGCCCCTTGCTGCATTCGGTGCAAGGGGTATGGGTCTCGGGGGAGTCTGGGAAAAGGTCCGGCCAAAACCGCCTGCCGAGACTTGCGGCACCTCGGGTGCGGGGGCGAGGTTGACTCCCTGGCCCGCCGATGAAAGGTTGCCTTCCTGGCCCCGCCGATGAGAGGTTGCCTCCGCTTCGCCGGGCCGACGCCTCCCTAAGGAAGGTATCCCATGTCTGCTGACTTCTGCGTCGTAGTCTTCCGCTCAACGCTCCGGATTCTTGTCCCGCTTCCCCGGGCCGGATTGGTGCTGGCCGGATTGGTGCTGGCCTCCGGGTGCGATAGCCTTCCCGGGTCCGACGGCCCGGACCCGCGGGACTTCCAGGAGATGGCGGTCGCCCACCTGCCGCAAATCGAAGGTGAGATCTCCCTCCCCGGGCTGGAGGGGGAGGTGGAGATCTTTCGGGATCCCTGGGGCGTGCCCCACATCTATGCCCAGAAGCTGGACGACCTCTTCTTCGCTCAGGGGTTCGTGCAAGCCCAGGATCGTCTTTGGCAGATGGAGATGTACCGGAGGACCGGTGAAGGCCGCCTTTCGGAGATCCTGGGTCCCGAGGCAATTCCCCATGATCGACTGGCCCGCCTCCTTCGGTACCGGGGCCCCTGGAATGATGAGGAATTCAGCAGCTATCACCCGGAAGGCCGTCGGATTCTGGAGGCCTTTGCCCGAGGGGTGAACGCCTATATCGACCATGCCGGGGATGACCTTCCGGTAGAGTTCGCCTTGACGGGGATTCGTCCTGAACGCTGGAGCGCTGAGACGCCACTCCTTCGTATGCAGACGGCCATGCCACTCGCGGATGCCCGGAGGGAGCTACAACTGGCCCAACAGGTGGCAGAGTTCGGGCCGGTGGAGGCGAACCGGCGAGCTCGCCCGACGCCTTTCAGGGAGCTCACGGTGCCCGAAGGGGTCGACCTGGCCCTCATCGATGACGAGATCCTGGCTGGTCTCTCGGGCTTTGAGAATGGGATGCCGCGGCCGGAGCTCGTAGCTCCCTTCGATGCCTGGCTCCTGGCCGACGCCTCGGAGAACATGGGCGCCGGGGAGAACTCCCCCGGGAGCAACAACTGGGTGATCAGCCCCGGGCTCACCGCGAGTGGCCAGGTGCTGCTGGCCAACGATCCCCACCGTGGTGTGACCAACCCGTCTCTTCGGTATGTTGTGCATCTGGATGCCCCCGGCTGGACTGCCATCGGCTCCACCGAGCCGGTTCTCCCGGGTGTCGCCATCGGGCACAACGGTCGGGTGGCGTGGGGGCTGACCATCGTAGGTACGGATCAGTCCGACGTGTACGTGGAAGAGCTGAACCCGGAGAACCCGAACCAGGTCCGATGGCAGGGTGGATGGGAACCCCTCCAGGTGATTCTCGACACCATCGAGGTCAAGGGCGGGGAGCCGGTGGTGGTCGAGGCCAAGTACTCCCGGCACGGCCCCATCTTCTACGAGGACGCAGAGAACCACCTGGCCTATGCCCTTCGCTCCACGATGCACGAGCCCGGATCCACCGGGTATCTGGCGGCGCTGCGCCTGAATGTCGTGCCCGACTGTTTGACCTTTCTTCAGGAGCTTCGTTTCTGGAAGGCTCCCACGGAAAACATGATCTGTGGGGACGCCGACGGGAATATCGCGTGGCAGGCCTCAGCCGCCTCTCCCCGGCGGGAAGGGTGGCTGGGCCGGCTCCCGGTTCCGGGGACCGGGGAATTCGAATGGCAGGGATTTAGGGATGATCTGCCTACGGAGTTCAACCCAGAGCGGGGGTGGATCGGGACGGCTAACCACGACATCCATCCTCCCGGGTATGACCCCCCCCTCTTCTTCAAGACCGGCTCCTCCTATCCACGTTTCGAGCGTGTGGCTGAGGTGCTCTCGGCTGGCGATGGCTACACTCTTGAGGACTCGAAGCGGCTTCAGCAGGACGCCTACCTGGCGGCGGCGGCGGCCGACATCCCGCTTTTCCAGGGTTGGGTATCGGCGGATCCGGCGCTGGAGGACGCCCGTAGGGCCATAGCGGAGTGGGATGCGGTGTTCAGGAAGGAGAGCCGAGCCGCGGCCATGTACGACCGGATCCGGCGTCATATTCTGGCTGAAGCCCGGGAGGAAGGAACGGCCGGAACGGAAGAAGCGGGAACGCCCGATGCCCAGCGGCGAGCCGTCCTCGAACAGGCCATCGCTAGCGGGCTCGAAGAGCTTCGCGAGGATCAGGGGGTGGACCCGGCGGCGTGGCGGTGGGGGCGAACCAATAGGAGCGAGTTTCCGCACTCACTGATAGAGGCCTACGACATCCCTACAGTGGAACGGTCGGGAGGGGCGGGGACGGTGGCCGCCATAGGCGCGACGTATCGCCAGATCATCGACTTCGCCGACCTCGACGCCTCGGTGGCCACCAACGCTCCCGGCCAATCGGGCCGACCCGGAAGCCCCTATTACGGCAACCTGACCGATGGGTGGGCGGCGGGGGAGTACTTCCCCCTCCTGTTCACCCGGGCTGCCGTGGAGGCCAGAGCGGAGCACCGGCTGGTGCTGAGGCCGGGTGGGGGGTAGAGACGGCGCCGGGATGGGAGCCCTCCCCTTGATCGCGTTTGGGAAGATGACCATACTACCATAGTGCCATAGTACAGTATGGCACAGGTATTCCGCTCTCAATCCGGATACAAAATGATCAAATTCACTTTCACCCTCGACGATGAGACGGTGGACGCCCTCGAGCGCGCCGCCGCCTGTCTCGGCAAGCCCAAGAGCCAGGTGGTCCGAGAAGCGATCCGGCAGTACGGGGAGCAGATGGACCGCCTTCCGGATGAGGAACGGGACCGGATGCTGGAGCTCTTCGATGAGGTCACCTCGGGCCTTCCGGAACGACCCCGATCAGAGGTGGAGCGGGAACTGGCGGAGGTGCGTCGAGCGCGGCGCTCAGGGGGGCGAAGGTCCGGCAAGGGAGGAAGCAGGTGATCTTCCTGGACACATCGGTCTTGGTGGAGGCCTTGGGAGCTGGCGGAAGTCTCCGGACCACTTTCCGAGAGGCCATCGTGGAAAGCCGAAGAATGGCGATTCCCAGCCTGGTCCTCTACGAGTGGCTCCGTGGCCCACGCCATCCCGAGGAACTGGCGGCTCAAGAAGCACTCTTCCCCGCTAGGGGGGCGATCCCCTTCGGACCGGAAGAGGCGGAGTTGGCAGCCGAGTTGTACCGGACTGTGTCCCGCCCACGAGGCCGGGAGCTGGATCTGGCCATCGCGGCAACGGCTCTGACCTGGAAAGCGACCCTCTGGACCCTAAACGTGAAAGACTTTGGCGATATCCCCGGGCTCAGGCTTCGTGGACGTTGATCTTTCCCCTGCAGTCTACTCCCCGTAGGGCACCCAGATGTTCTTCCACTGGATGGCCTCCCTGAGGAAGGGCTCGCCACCGGTCTCGGCGTCATTCCACCAATCCAGGTGCTTCCCGTGGCTCACCCACGTCCGCTTCATGTTTCCGGTGGAGAGGCTCTCCACCTCCTTGGCTCCCGCTGCGGAACCGAAATACCAGATTCCGTCGACATCATCATGGGCGGCCAGAGTGGGAACGATCTCGTCTCGTAGGCCGGTTACGATGTTGATTACCCCGGCAGGAATGTCCGAGGTCTCCATCACCTGGTAGAGGTCGGTGGCCAGAAGAGGCCACCGCTCGGAGGGGACGGCCACGACAGCGTTCCCCATGGCGATGAGGGGAGCCACCGTGGAGATGAAGCCAAGGAGGGGCGCCTCATCCGGGCAAACCAGTCCCATGACGCCGATGGGCTCGGGCATGGCCAGCGTGACATTCCGGAAGGGCGTGTGATGCACCATCCCGTCGTATTTGTCGGCCCATGCGGCGAATCCGAACAGGCGGCGAATGGCCGTCTCCACTTCCCGTCCGGCCTCGCGGCGGCGCATGCCTGTGACCTCGTGGAGCCGAAGGCGGAATTCGTCCCGACGGGTAGCGAGATTCTCGGCCCAGTAATAGAGGATCTGGGCGCGGTTGTGAGAGGTTCTGGGAGTCCAGCCCTTGGCGCCGGCGTGGGCGGCCTCCACGGCGTTGCGAATGTCCTTCCGGTTTCCTCGAGGCACCTCGCCGATGATGGAACCGTCCCTGCCCCTCACCTGCAAAGAGGCATCCCCATCTCCCCGGAGCTGTTTGCCGCCCACATACAGCTTGGGGGTCCGGTCTATGGGGGGCATCGCACCTGTTGATCTGCCATGCCCGGCAGGCCTCAGACCCGCGTCGGCGGGCGTCTCCCAGGGGCTGCCGGCGGGCGTCCGAGCGGGGCCGGCCACCGAACCTTCATTGGGGTCCACGACACCGGATTCATCCGAGTTCTTGGGGCCCAAGGATCGGTCACGTCCGGTCTTCTTCATCCACGCCGGCTGGAGGTACTCGAACAACCCCTCCTTGCCACCCTCCCGCCCGAATCCACTCTCCCTATATCCGCCAAAACCCGAGGCGGCGTCGAAAAGGTTGGTGCAGTTCACCCATACCGTGCCGGCCTTGAGCTTCGGCGCCACGTGGAGTGCCAGATTCACATTCTCGGTCCAGAGGCTGGCGGCCAGGCCGTACCGGGTGTCGTTCGCCATTTCGACGGACTCATCCGGAGTCCTGAAGGTCATGAGCACTACAACAGGCCCGAAGATCTCCACCTGGGCCAGGGTCGAGCTGGGAGAGCATTCCGTGCACAGCGTAGGGGGATAGAAGTATCCCTCTTTGGGGGTGGCCCAGGAGGGCTGCCAGACCCGCGCTCCTTCCTCCCGGCCCTGTTCCACGAGGCCTCGGATCTTCTCTAGTTGGACCGGCGCGATGATGGCGCCCATGTCGATGCTTTTGTCCAGAGGATTGCCCATGCGGAGCGTCTCCATCCTGGCCCGGAGCTTCGTTTCCAGGACGCCGGACAACCCCTCTTGTACAAGAATTCGACTGCCGGCACAGCAGACCTGGCCCTGGTTGAACCAGATGGCGTCGACGACTCCCTCAACCACCGAATCGAGATCGGCGTCCTCATAGACCAGGAAAGGTGATTTCCCGCCCAGCTCGAGGGAGAGCCTCTTTCCGGTGCCGGCCGTCTCCTGTCGAAGGATGCGTCCGACCTCCGTGGAACCTGTGAAGGCGATCTTGTCCACACCGGGGTGAGCCACCAGGGCCGCCCCGGTTTTCCCGTCACCTGTGACGATGTTCACGACGCCGGGGGGCAATCCCACGTCCCGACAAAGCTCGGCGAAGAGAAGCGCCGTAAGAGGAGTGAACTCAGCGGGTTTGAGGACGACGGTGTTCCCGCATGCCAGTGCCGGGGCGATTTTCCAAGCCAGCATCAGCAGGGGGAAATTCCAGGGGATGATCTGCCCCACGACTCCAACGGGCCCGGAGCCGGGCATCTCGGTTTCGATGAGCTGGGCCCACCCGGCGTGATGGTAGAAATGCCTTGCGACGAGTGGAATGTCCAAGTCCCTGGACTCCCGAATGGGTTTGCCGTTGTCCAAGGTCTCCAGGACGGCAAAGAGCCGGGCCCTTTTCTGAAGTCCCCGGCCGAGGGCGTACAGGTACCTGGCCCTGGCGTGCCCCGAAAGCTTGCTCCAGGAGCCGAAGGCTTCCCCGGCAGCCTCAACCGCACGATTCACGTCGGCGGCCGTTCCCTGAGGAACCGAAGCCAGGGGTTCCCCGGATGCCGGGTTGACCGACTCGATGCGGTCCTCCCCGGTGCTGGGGGTCCAAGCGCCGGCGATGAAGTGGTGGAAGCGACCGCCATGCTCCCGGATCCACTCCATTGCCTGGCCCGGGCTCTCTGGGGCTGAGCCGTACTCCATGGATTCGAACATATCCGCGACTTTCGACATGGCCCGCTACGCGATGGGGTGGCGGTTTCCGGCCGAGTAGCGGCCGGTAACCTGATGTTCCAGCTGTCGTTCGATGTCCGCCAGAAGGGAGCTTGCCCCGAAGCGGAAGAGCGCCGGTTCCAGCCAGGCGTTCCCCAGCTCTTCCTTCATGAGTATCAGCCAGACCAGGGCATCCTTCGCCTTGCTGATTCCCCCGGCGGGCTTGAACCCCACCTGATAGCCTGTCTTCTGGCCGTATTCCCGAATTGCTCGGGCCATAACCAGGCCCACAGGGAGGGTGGCGTTCACCTTCTCTTTTCCGGTGGATGTCTTGATGAAGTCCGCACCGGCCATCATGCAAACCAAGCTGGCCTTGTAGACGTTCTTGAGAGTACCCAGCTCACCCGTGGCCAGGATCGTCTTCAAGTGGGCCCGTCCACAGGCCTCCCGAAAAGCCGACACCTCGTCAAAAAGGGCATCCCAGTTGCCCGTCAGAACGTGCTGGCGTGTGATGACGATGTCGATTTCCCCGGCTCCCGCGGCAACCGAAGCCTCGATCTCCGCTAGCCGAACCCGATAAGGGGAGAGTCCATGTGGAAATCCGGTGGATACCGCGGCGACGGGGATTCCCGAACCTTCCAGAGCCCGGACCGCCGTCTCCACCATTTCGTGATAAACGCAGATTGCGGCGGTGGTCAGCCCCAGGTCACCGACCCCGAGGGAGTCCAGGATGTCCTGGCGGACCGGCCGGCGTGCTTTTGCGCAGAGCCTCCGAACCCGGCCGGGCGTGTCATCCCCGGAGAGGGTGGTGAGGTCAATACAGGAGATGGCTCTCAGAAGCCACGCTGCTTGCCATTGCTTCTTGACGCTCCGCCGGGTCCCGAGGGTGGCGGCCCTCCTTTCCACGGCGCTCCGGTTCACCCGAACCTCCCGGATCCAGTCCAGCTCCAGGGGGATTCCCGGGTTCCTGGCATGTCCGGCGGATAGTGCCGGAGTCGGTGGAGCTTTTCGAGCCATCGGCGTTTCGACCCGCAAGGTCCCTCCAGGTTGCAGCTGCGCGTGGATGGGATTGAAAACTATGAGAGGCGGGCCGGAGGGGGAACCAAGGAGGTGGTTTCCGAATTCTCAGGTCATCGACCATGTCGCCGAAACCCCTCTGAAAGCCGGTCCCTACACATACATCCTCCGGCTATTCGAAGGCGTGCCCCTCAGCATGGGACTGGACTTCGAGAAAGGCTCCTGAGCTACCCTCGACGAGTCGCCTCCCACCCGGGCCTCCCACCCAATACTTGCCGCTTCAACCCCTCGACCCGCACTTTCCTGGTCTGATCTTCCCCAATCCGCCGAGACCGGCGGGCTGGACTTGTCCGCTTGCACCTTTCGGGGGACGCCATGTATCGCCACGCCGCATTTGCCATTCTCGCGTTGGCTGCTCTGCTCGCAGCGCCAATCCAAAGCCAGGCTCAGGGCACCCGTGCCCCCATGATGGAGTCGGTGGACGCCGACCTCTTCCAGGGTCTCAACTTCCGGTTGATCGGGCCGGGGCAGGGTGGCCGGGTCACTGCCGTCGCCGGGGTGCCGTCCCAGCCCCACACCTTTTACATGGGCGTGGCCAGCGGCGGGGTTTTCCGCACCACCGACGCCGGGGAGAGCTGGGTCCCGATCACGGATGGGCAGGTGCCCTTGGGCTCGACCGGAGCCATCGCCGTGGCGGACTCGGACCCGGACATCATTTATCTGGGCACCGGCTCGGATGGTGTGAGGAGCAACGTCTCCACAGGGCGGGGTGTGTACAAGACCACCGACGGTGGCGAGACGTGGCAGTTTGCCGGCCTCTACGACGTGGGCCAGATCGGCGGGGTCCAAATCCACCCCACCAACCCGGACATCGTCTGGGTGGCGGCGAATGGCGACATCTTCAAGCCGGGCCCGGAACGGGGCGTGTACAAGACCACTGATGGGGGCGAGAGCTGGAGGAAAACGCTCTTTGTCTCTGACAGCACCGGCGCCATGGACGTGGAGCTTCAGCCGGGCAACCCCGACGTTGTGTACGCCTGGATGAACCGGATCGAGCGGAAGCCTTGGACCATCATCAGCGGATCCCATGAGGGCGGCTTCTACAAGAGCACCGATGGTGGGGAAAGCTGGGAGAATATCAGGACCGGCCTTCCTGGGGACCTCATCGGGAAAGGAAACCTGGCGGTGACGGCGGCGAAACCCGACCGGATCTACGCGTTGGTGGAGGCCGAGCCGGGCGGTGGCTTTTACCGCTCCGACGATTTCGGCGAGAGCTGGGAAATGGTCAGCGACAATCCGCAGATGATCCAGCGACCGTTCTACTACACTACACTTGGCGCTGACCCGACCGATGCCAACGTCGTCTACGGAGGGGCGGAGGGTTTCTACAAGTCGACGGACGGGGGGGCAACCTGGACGACGCTCCGGACCCCTCATGGGGACAACCACGACATCTGGGTGAACCCCAACGACGGCAACATCATGATCCAGGCCAACGACGGTGGGGCCAACGTCTCCTTCGATGGCGGCCAGACCTGGTCCACTCAGATGAACCAGCCCACCATGGAGATCTACGGGGTCTGGGTCGACGATCGCTTCCCCTATCGTCTCTATGGGGCCCAGCAGGATGATGGAACCCATATCCTTTCCAGCGCCGCCACCGGTGGAGTCCGTGGCGAGGATTGGTGGAGCGGTCCCGGTTGTGAGACGGGCCCTATCATCCCCCACCCCTCGAAACCGAACATCGTCTACGGGTCCTGCAAGGGGCAGTACAGCTATGTGAACATGGAGACCGGGCAGGAGAAGAACTACTGGATCGGAGCCCAGTCCCTCTATGGAAACGAGATTCCGAACTTGGTCCTCCGGTTCCAAAGGGTCTCGCCCATGGAAGTTTCTCCCCACGATCCCGAGGTTCTCTACTACGGATCCCAGCACGTCCACAGGACCCGGGACCTGGGCGTAACCTGGGAGACGATCTCCCCGGACCTCACCTGGAACCCCGAACACAGTCAGAGAGCCAGCGGTTGGCCTATTACTCGAGATGCCACGGGTGAGGAGGTTTACAGCACTCTCTACAACATCCGGGAGTCGATTCTCGAAGCAGGCGTAATCTGGGTGGGATCCAATGACGGCCTCTTCCACATAACGCGGAACAACGGTGAAAGTTGGACCAACATCACACCTCCCGACCTCCCCGAAGGCGGCCGGGTCCAGTTCCTGGAACCCTCGCCGCACCGGGCAGGATCGGCTTTCTACGCCGTGCACCGTTTCCTTCTGGGAGACTACCACCCTTACATCTACCGTACCGATGACTACGGGAAGAGCTGGACCCTCCTGACCAGTGGCACCAACGGGATTCCGGCGGACTGGCCCACCAGGGTCGTCCGGGAAGACCCTGACCGGGAAGGCCTGCTCTACGCGGGGACAGAGTTCGGTCTGTTCATCTCCTTCGATAACGGCGCCCACTGGCAGTCCTTCCAACAGAATCTACCCAACGTGCCGGTGGCGGATCTGAAGGTGTACCGGAAGGACCTGATCGTGGCCACGCAGGGCCGAGCCTTCTGGATTCTCGACAACCTGTCGGCATTACATCAGATGATGCCGAACACGGCTGGATCCGCCATCCATCTCTATGCGCCACGAGACGGCTACCGGACCCAAGCCGGAGCCGCCTTCGTGGGCCCCACCGTAGAGTACTATCTGGCCTCCGTGCCGGCGGGCCCGGTTACCATCGACATCCTGGACGCGGGCGGAATGCCGGTGAACTCCTACAGCAGCGGTACCGGAGCGCCATCGGGCCAAGGCGCCAGCCCCAACGACCCTCAGGCCACGATGGGTGGTCGAGGTGGCCGGGGCGGGTCCGCGAGGGCTGCGCCCCCAACCCGGAACGAAGGACACAATCGTTGGGTCTGGGACGTCCAGCACGAGTCAGGGCTCGGGGCGCCCCCCGGGGAGTATCAGGTGAGGCTCACGGTGGGAAGCACCACGCTCACCCAGCCCCTCACGGTTCTGATCGATCCCCGCCTGGCTGATGAGGGCCTGACCGCCGCCGATCTCCTGGAACAGTTCGAGCACAACATGACCATGCGGGCCATGGTGGAAGAGGTGAACACCTTCGCGAGGCGTGTCGAAGCCGCCCTGGAGAGACTCGAGGGTGCCACGGGGGCTGACGCCAGTACCCGCCAGGGAGTCCAAGCGGTGGCCGACAAACTTCTCACCTCACCGATTCGTTATAGCCAACCAGGGCTTCAAACCAACATCAGCTACCTGGCCGGCATGACCGCCAGGGGCGATCAGAAAGTCGGCCGGGATGCTTTCCAGCGGTACGAGGTACTGCGGGCCGAGCTGGACTTGCTCACGGCCGAGGTGAACAGGCTGCTAGGTCCAGGCGGGAGTTGACGGCCGTCGGGTGACACAGGGTGACGGGAGTAGACCTGGATCCCTCAGCGACCCGGAGGTTCCACGCTATCCGGGTGTAGGAGACCCGAACGGGAATCTCGAAATGCACCCGGAATTTTCGGACACCCGTGTTTTGGGCCTGGACGTGGGGGCGGTCTCCCTCTCTGCGGCGGCGGTCGACTGCAAGGGTGAGATCGTCCGCACCTTCTATCAGCTTCATCATGGGGAGGTAGAGGCGTGCCTGGAGAGAGTTCTGGGCTCGCTGGACTTTTCCCGGGTCGGAGCCGTGGCGGCAACGACCTCCACGCCCGCTTTCATTCGAGCCGACCACCGCTTCGATAACCAGATCTGTCTCATCACCGCCGGCCGGCGCTTCCACCCGGAGGCACGGTCGATCCTGGTCGTGGGAGGAGAACGATTCGGGCTGGTCCGTTTCGACGCCGATGGCGCCTACCTCAGCTTCAAGGCCAATCCCCTCTGCGCAGCAGGTACGGGCAGCTTCCTGGACCAGCAGGCGCAGCGTCTGAACCTGGAGAGCATTCAGGGCCTGGCCGCTCTGGCCCTGGCGAACGACGGTCCCCCTCCCAAAATCGCCTCACGATGTGCTGTCTTCGCCAAGACGGATCTGGTCCATGCTCAGCAGGAAGGCCACAGCCTCGAGTCGATATGCGATGGGCTCTGCGGTGGGGTGGCCAAGAATATCGTGGACACTCTTTTCACGGGGGAGGTCATTCACGGTCCCCTCCTCCTGGTGGGGGGGGTGGCGAAGAATCCGGCCGTCGTCCGCCACCTTCGGGCGCTCCTGGAGGTGGAGATCGTGGTGGACGGTGAGCTTCCCCACGGCGCCGCTGGGGCAGCCCTCAGACTCCTCCGGGACCAACCCTATAACGGGGCATACCCTCCCCGGGAGGTCGGAGAAGTCATCGATCACTCATCGAGGGAACGGGCCTATGAGCACCTGCCCCTCGAAATTCGGCTCTCCCAATACCCCGATTTCGAGAGTCTGGAGAAGTGCGCCTTCACCGGAAAGTTCGCAGGCCACTCCCATCCCGTGGATGTCGATCTCTACCGGTTCCTCGATCCCGGGGGAATCCAGGAGATCTATCTGGGAATCGACATCGGCTCCACCAGCACAAAGGCTGTGGCCACGGACGTGGAAGGCAACGTCCTGGCCGGTTTCTATACATCCACTGCGGGCCGGCCCCTGGCGGCAACCCAGCTGGTCCTGGAAGCCGTTGCTGATTGGGAGAGCCGGAAAGCCCTGAAGCTGAAAACCCTCGCCGTCGGAACAACCGGGGCAGGTCGGAAGTTCATCGGCAGGATCCTGGGCGCGGACCTCATCCTGGACGAGATCACAGCCCACGCCCGGGCGGCGGTGGAGCTGCACCCCGATGTGGACACGATCATCGAGATCGGTGGCCAGGACTCGAAGTTCACGACCCTTCGAGACGGGCGGGTGACCCTCTCCGTCATGAACAACGTCTGCGCTGCCGGCACAGGGAGTTTCGTCGAAGAGCAGGCCCGAAGGCTGGGCGTCCCACTGGCCGAATTCGGCACTAGAACCCAAGGGTGCTCCTCACCCATCGCCAGCGAGCGTTGCACGGTCTTCATGGAGAGGGACCTCAACCACTACCTCAGTGAGGGCTACTCGAGGGGGGAGGTGCTGGCCGCGGTCCTCCACTCGGTAAGGGAGAACTACCTGAACAAGGTGGCGGTGGAGCCTGCCATCGGCG
>JBDRDQ010000374.1:0-9513 GCA_043820695.1 Gemmatimonadota bacterium
TAGAACTGACCGATAGGGAAGGAGTTGGGGAAAATGTAGTTTCCTCCCTGGTCGAAGCTGACGGCGATTCCGCCATCGTTTCCAAGGACGACGCGCTCCGGATCGTAGGGGTCGATCCAGATGGCGTGGTAGTCGACGTGCACCGCCTGGCCTGCGGTCGCTGCTGTTCGGCCCCCGTCGGTGGTGAAGCGCAGGGAGGAGAAGTACACTCGGTCCGGGTCCATGGGATCGACCTGGACCTCCGAGTAGTAAAAGGGGCGGGAGTTGAAGGTGTTCATGTGCTCCCACGTTTCACCGCCGTCCTGGGAGCGGTAAAGGCCGGATTGGGGTTCGGTCCCGCCGTCCTCCGTCTCGGCTGGTGGCGCCTCTACCATGAGGTACATGACCTGCGGATAGCTGCGTGCAAATGCGATGCTGATTCGGCCTAACTCGCTTTCGGGAAGGCCCCCGCCCTCGACTTTCTCCCAGTTGTCACCCCCGTCGGTGCTTTTCCATAAGGCGCTCCCGGGTCCACCGCTTTGGAGGTAGTAGGGGCCTCGCTCTCGTTCCCAGCTGGAGGCGAAGAGAACGTCGGGATTTCTGGGATGGATGGCCACGTCCACGAATCCGGCCTTGTCACTGACGAAGTTCACCAGCTCCCAACTGTCACCACCGTCGGTGGTCTTATACAGCCCTCGCTCCGGGTTCGATCTCCAGAGCGCTCCGAGGGCAGCTACCCATACGATATCGGGGTTATTGGGGTGCACTACGACGCGACCGATGTGCTCCGTGGCCTCGAGACCTTTCAGCTCCCACGTCAGGCCGCCGTCCGTGGACTTGTAGATTCCGCCTCCGGGGGAGATGGAATTCCGGGAATCCTCCTCCCCCGTCCCTACCCAGATCTGCATGGTGTCGCTGGGGGCGATGGCGATGTCTCCCAGCGAGGCGACCCGCTCATCCTGGAAGAGAGGACGGAAGGTGGTTCCATTGTTCGTCGTCTTCCAGATGCCCCCGGCCGCCGAGGCGACGTAAAAAGTCTTGGAGGGGCTTGGGATGCCTTCGACGTCCGTGACTCGCCCGGACATGTTGGCCGGTCCGATGGACCGCCACTCGAAGCCCTCGAGCCAGCTGTCGTCCAGACGGGGCCCGTTCTGGGCCAGGGCGGGGGTGGCCAGGCTCAGGGCCAGGGCCGCGAGGAGGATGGACCGAGGTCGGATTCTCATGGTGCTACGTCCTTCGAAGAGTGGGACGGTGCCTTTCAGCTCAAATAGTCACAAATGAGCCCGGGCAACATACTCCGGAAGCGGTGCGGTCTCAAGCTGAAGCGGGGGCCGGTCCAAGAGAGACCGGCCCCCGCTTTCCGCCCTTTTGAAGGGGCGGGTTGGAAGATTAGCGCTAGTTTACCAGGGTTTCCGTTTCGAGGCGCTGCGGTTGTCGTTCCGTCCCCCGTACCGGTCATAGTCCCCGTTGCCGTAGCCGGCTCGTCCGTAAGGTCCGGTCAGGAAGAGTTCGTCGATGAATCCGTCACTCCGGTAGTCGTAGAGCTCCGCAACCGGGACCCGACCCACCGTCACCTCAAGGACGGTGGTCGCACGGTCGACCTGGAACCACTGCCCTTCCGTCCTCCCCCGGATGCCCATCCGCTTGGCATGCTGTTCGATCTGCTTAACCGTCTCCTTTCTCAGGAGATACCTAAGGTCCTGCCGATCGAAGGTTCCCTGGCGGAAGAAGGGCTGACGGGATGCCACACTTATCCGCACGGGCCCCCAATCGGCTGCGACCCATCCCCGGGCCGTCGGACCGTGAGGGCTGACGCGGACAGGGAGGCGACCGATGGCGACGTCCACTCCGATGCGGCCATTTCGGTATTCGACACGAGCCGCGGTTTGACCGGCCAGAGAGTCGGTCCCTGCCAGCAGAAGCGTCATTGCCATGCCTACCATGTACCTGTTCATCGTCCACCCCTTTCTGCTGCGAGGTCCTGCCACCGTTTCTGCCGGTGGGGGACCGGACCCTCGTCTGAGGTCGGTCCCACCCACAGTAGAGGCACCCGGCATGCCAGGGGTGTCGCGGCCGTCCCTAACTCCCTTCCTCCCATACCGTTGTGGGATTGTTCAAGCGTTTCTTGCCTGGGGGAACGCCTGAAAAATCAAGAAAAGTGTCCTCTGGAGAGGACGGTGCCCGGGGCACTTCGGAGCATTGGTGGGTTCGGATCAGGGGAGCTCCAGAATCCTCTTCGCATTCCCTCCGAGGATCTTTGCCTCGTCTTCCGGACTCAGTCCCAACCCCCGGATGCTCTCCTTCATCTTCCCCAAGCTTCCGATGAGGTGGGGGTAGTCGCTCCCAGCCAGGATTTGATCCACCCCAACGAAGTCGATGGCCATGTGCAGGGCATTCGGATCGAAGTTCACCGTGTCGTAGAAGAAGTGCTTGAGGTACTCCGACGGCGGTTTGGGGATGTGTTTTCGGGAGACCGGGTAAGCGTGGTAACAGCGGTCCAACCTCTCCACCAGGTAGGGAATGGTCCCACCAAGGTGGGCCAATGCCCATTTGATCTTTGGGAATCGCTCCGGGACTCCGGCCATCACCAGGTGGGTGGCGGCCAGAGTGGTGTCGAAGAGGAAACCCACCATGGGCATGAGCATGTATTGGGTCATGGCCTCCACACCCAGGGGGTAGGTCGGGTGGATATACATGACCGCTTCGTGCTGGTTCACTACTTCGAACAGGGGCCAGTTTCTCTCATCGGCGAGGGGCACGCCATTTGCGTTTCCGAAGGGCATGAAGCCTGGGAACCCGAGTTGGTCAAGGGCGCGCTCGGCTTCCTTCACTACGGCGGCCGGATTGTTCATAGGAAGGTGAGCGAGGGCGGTGAAGCGGTTCCCTCGCTCGTCTTTGATCTTGGCGAGGGCGTCGTTGATCACCGGGGCCAACGACGCTGCACGCTCCGGCGTCTCGAGGCTGGTTCCAGGGCAGGTAAAGGTGATGACCTGCATGTCCACACCGGCCTCATCCAGAACCCGGGTCCGGTACTCGATATCCCGGTGGCCGGGGACCACGACGTTGTAATCACCCGGGGAGTGGAGCACGGGATTCCCTTCGGCGTCATCGGTGACCCTGAAGTTGCTTGGCCCCCTCCGCACCGCGGTGATGAACTCGGGTGGGTAGTAGTGGTTGTGGAAATCGATGATCATTCTGATGTCTCCTTGCGGTATCCTCGGCGGGCCCAGGCAAAATAGACCGGGACTCCCAGAAGCACGAAACCCAGGCCGAACGCGCTTTCCGTCGGATCGGCAATGACCTGGTTGACCACGATGGCGAAGGCGGAGATGGCAAAGACGGCCGGCACGAGGGGGTATCCCCATACCGAGTACTCACGGTTGACACCATCCCTGCGGCGGAAGACAAAGAGTCCAACCGCCATGAGCCCGAAGAAAATCCACTCCGTGTAGACCACTCGGGTAAATAGGGCCCTGTACGTGCCCGTCAGCACCAGGATGCAGGCCCAGAGGCACTGGAGCCAAATGGCCCGGTGAGGCACTCGCCGAGTGGGATGCACGGCCCCGACCCATTTGAAGAGAAGTCCGTCCCGGGCCATGGCGAAGTAAACTCGGGGCCCCGCCAGAATGATCCCGGAGATGGCCCCGAAGGTGGAGAACACGACTAGTCCAGACATGAAGGCGCCGCCGTGTCCCACCACGGCATCCGCCGCGTCCGCCGCCACCCGGTCAGAGCTGATGACCGTCTCGAGCGGGAGGACATAAAAGTAGACGGCGTTCAGAGCGACATAGCAGACGGTGACGATGAGGACACCCAGCGTCAGAGCGCGGGGAATGGTCCTCCGGGCTTCCGTCGTTTCTTCGGCGCTGTATGTCACCATATGCCAACCGCCGAAGGCGAAGAGGCCCGCCACCAGGGCCAGAAGGAAGTCCTGGAGGGAGGCTCCGCCCAGGAAACCTGCGCCATCAGGGAGCCCGGCGCCGCCCAGGACCGCGGAGCCGCCGGAGCCATCCAGGGTGATTCCCAAGCCGGTTCCGGCCTCAACACCGGATTCCGCTGGGGTTCCCAGGGCGAATCCCACCAGAATCATCAGGGCGATGGCCAACACCTTCGCTGCGGTGAAGGCGGTCTGTAGGTTGCTGCCCTGTTTCACCCCCAGGTAGTTGACCCAGGAGAGAAAAAGAATGGCTCCCACGGCTGCAGCCTTCATCCCTGAAGCGCCCAGCGGGATGAAGTAGGCCAGGTACCGGGCAAAAATCATGGCGATGGCGGCGATGATCCCCGTGTGCATGGTCCAGAACATGGCCCATCCCCACAAGAACCCCACAAGAGGGGAGAAGGCCTCCCGGAGGTAGGCATACACACCGCCGCTCTCCGGGAAGGTGGAGGCCAGCTCCGCCGCGACCAGAGCCCCGAAAAAGGTGAGGATACCTGCCACAAGCCACACAAGGGCGGCCCCGGGGAGGGAGGGGACCGGACCGGTGATTTCCGAGGGTTGGACGAAGATGGACGCGCCGATGATAGTCCCCACCACCATGGCCGTGGCGTGGTGGAGGCGGATGTCCTTTTTCAGTTCGCGGTGAGCCCCGGAGTTCATTCGTTGGAACCTCTAGGATTCGGTGGTCGCGTCGAGGCCGGACCAAGAACGCCCTGCCGAGTCGGATTGCGAGCGGGAAAGTATCGACGGTCGGCGACCATGCGCCACGGTGGGTGAGGAGGGGGCCCAACGAGCCATGGAAGGGTCTCCTCAGATCTTATATACATTGTATCAACACATACACATGATTAATGTGTATTCATGGCAACGCGAATCCACCTGGTGTTGGCGGAGGAAGAGAAGGCCCGCTTGGAAGGTGCGGCCCGGAGGGAGGGGATGACTCTCTCTGCATGGATCCGGGAGGCAGCCCGTGAGAAGCTCATGGACTCCGGTCCCTCCTCCCTGGCCTCTGCCTCCGAGCTCACCTCCTTTTTCGCCGAATGTGACCGGCGGGAAATGGGGCGGGAGCCAGATTGGGATGCCCACCGGGAGGTCATCGGGGCGTCCAAAGGGGCGGGAGCCCCGGGCCCGTGATCTTCGTCGACACGAATGTCCTCATGTATGCGGTGGGAAGAGAGCATCCCCTTCGGGAAGAGGCCAGGGAGTTTTTCCTCTCAGCGCTTGAATCCGGCGAGGTCCTCGTGAGCTCGGCGGAAGTCCTCCAGGAGCTGCTCCACGCCTATCTACCCGTCGGTCGGGAAGCCACGCTGGACGCTGCCCTTGCCCTGGCTCAGGGGAGACTGGCCCAGGTGTGGCCCGTGGAAGCGGAAGATGTGATCCTAGCCCGCACCCTGGTGGATCGGCATCCCGGTTTGGGAGCGAGGGACCTGCTTCATCTCGCGTGTTGCCACCGGCGGGAAGTGAGGCGGGTCAAGACCTTCGACCGGGGGCTGGCGGCGGCGTTTGCGGGGTAGGGGTGGTTGAAGCCTTGGTTGATGTTTGAGATCTTCGTGGGTAGAATTACACCATAAAGAGATAATTCTACCATGAGGTGACAGTGGCTCTGAACATCAAGAACCCCGAGGTTGAGTCCCTTGCGGCCGAGCTCGCGCACGTCACCGGGGAGTCCAAGACGGAGGCAATCCGGCAGGCTCTCCTCGAGCGCCGGGCCCGTCTCCGTTTTCGCGTCTCGGATTCTGCTCGAGGCGCCCGAATCCGCCGTTTTCTTGAACTGGAGGTGTGGTCCCGGGTTCCCGACGATCAGCTCGGGGCGGCCCCGGACAAGCAGGAGAGGGAGGAGATCCTAGGCTACGGTGCGAACGGTGTCTGATAGACGGCGGCTCTTGATTTCACGACGCGTCCCGTGATTCTGGACTCTTCCGCCCTCCTGGCCATCGTTTTCAAGGAGCCTGGATTCGAGGCTATCCTGGACCGCATTGCGGCAGCGCCTGGCGTGGCCGCCGGCACACCCACGCTGGCTGAGACAGGGATCGTTCTCCACGCTCGATTGGGCGGGAACGCCGCCGGCCTTCTCGAACGGATGCTGGACGAGTTGGGCGTCCAAGGGCTGCCCTTCGGGGAGCTACATTGGCGGGAAGCGGTGGACGCCTTCCGCCGGTTCGGAAAAGGCCGACACTCAGCAGCTCTCAACTTCGGCGACTGCATGACGTACGCCGTCGCTTCCCTCTCCGGCGAACCCCTCCGGTTTGTCGGGGGCGACTTCGCGCAGACGGATGTGGAAGGGACCTGACGTCACCGGGCCCGTCCGACAACTCCAGGTACCTGGTCTCGGACGTCTGGGGGGCCACCCACCGATCTCGAGCCTCAGGCACCAGGCGGCATTTCTCGGTTGTAAGAAATGTCCTATTCTCAATCCCACCACGACCCCTTTCTCAGGAGGCTTCCATGCGCCGTAAGACTTTGCCCCTGATTCCTCTCCTGGCCCTCGTGCTGCTCCTTTGGCCGTCGCCAAACCTCACCGCCCAAACCCAAACCCAGCCCCTCCGTCCCGTGACGGTGGGATCGGCAATGCCGGATTTCACTCTGCCGGTCTTTCAGGGCGGGGAGATTACCCTCTCCGAGCTGAGAGGGAAGAATGTGATGATCGTCTTCCCAAGGGGGCTCTCCCGGCCCGGTAGCTGGTGCCACATATGCCCCTACCAGCACGCCGAGTTCGTGGAGTACGAGGCTGAGACCGACTGGCAGTCCCGGGCCAACCTGGAGATCCTCTACGTCCTCCCGTACAGCAAGGAGATGATCGGGGAGTGGATCGACGCGTATCCCCAGCTCCTGCAGGACAACGAGAACGGGAAGAACCCGCCGGACATTGCGACCCTTGACGATGCCGGCCGCGCCCGGGCGGAGCGGGCACGGCAGATCTATCCGAAGACGTTCGCTGCGACGAAGGGGCAGGTTCCGAATCCCTTCTCCATCCTGGTGGATGCCGACCGAACCCTCTCTGCGGGTCTGGGATTCTTTACCACGGACTGGAGCGGAAGCGACGCGGAGCAGAACATTCCCACCCTCCTCCTCATCGACTCCGAGGGGATTCTTCAGTTCAAGTACATGAGCCAGAGCACCGTGGACCGGCCCCCACTGGAGTATCTGGTGCAGGTGGTGGACGTCCTGAACGGCATGGGGGGGTGAGAGCGACGGAGGCTACGGACCACAGAGGCCCCGGGGCGGCTTTGCCCCGGGCCGGCCCCGCCTAGGGAGCCCCCGCCTGACTGCAGCGCTGTGCCCCCCCGCACACGATGGCCTGGTACACGAGCGTCCGGAACCGGTCCGCCAGGTCGAGACCGCCCCTCGGCAAGAGCTGGATCATGAACACCCCGACGATCTGTTCCGCCGGATCTACCCAGTAGTTCGTGGCATAAGCGCCGCCCCACGAGTAAAGCCCCGGCGAGCCGTACTGGCCCACCAGGCCGGGATCCTCGAGTACCTGGAATCCGAGCCCGAATCCGTAGCCCGGGCTCCCGTAGAGAGTATCGAGGTGATCCTGAATCATGAGGGCGACGGTCTTCGGGCCGAGGATCCGGGCGTCGGCCAGCATCCCGCCGTTCAGCAGCATCTGGAGGAACCGGGCGTAATCACCCGCAGTGGAGACGAGTCCCGCGCCGCCGGAGAAGCTCACCCGGGGCCCGTCTACGTACGCTCCCTGGCCGAGTTGGCCTTCGGCCGCCCGCTCGATGCCACCATTCGGGGTTGCCGCGTACACCGCAGTGAGCCGCGAGCGATCCGTTTCCGGGACGAAGAAATGCGTGTCCTCGAGGCTGAGGGCCTCGAAGATCCGCGACTGGAAGAACGCCTCCAGCGATTGCCCGGAGACGCGCTCTACCACGCACCCCAGGATGTCCGTGGCGTAGCCGTACACGAACCCTTCCCCCGGCTGGGCCACGAACGGCAAGGTTGCCAAACGGTCCATGCTGACGCAGATGGGTTCGCTTTTGTCGGCAAAGTACCAGCCGAATCCTGCGGCGGGGCCGAGGCCGGCCGGGCCGTATTGGCTTTGCACCAGGGAGTCGGTGCCGTAGGAGATCCCTGCGGACTGCGTCAGCAGGCCCCTGATGGTGATCGGTCGTTGGACCGGGACGCGGGCGAGCCCGGTATCGGTGGGGACCGCGACGGTGGCGGCAGCGAAGCCCGGCAGGAACTTCGAGACGGGATCGGCTAGCCGGAGCCGCCCCTCCTCCACCAGGGTCATGGCGGCGACGCTGGTCACGGCTTTCGACTGCGAAGCAATCCGGAAGAGCGCATCGGTCGTCATCCTGCGGTCTGCCTCCCGGTCTGCCCAGCCGTAGGCTCCGGCGTGGGCCACCCGGCCGTGGCGGAGGACCAGCGTCACGACCCCCGCGACCTGCCCCTCGTCCACATACTGCTGCATGACCTGGTCAATGCGTGACAGGCGCTCGGCGTCGAAACCGAGCCGCTCCGGTTGATCGGGCGGCAATCCCTGGCCAAGGGCCGTCCCGGCGTGGGCCAGGGTGAGGAGGAGGGCGAGTCGGAGGGGTTGGAAGTACATCGGGTGCCTCGGCATCGAAGGTGGCGTGGCAGGAAACGCGAAAGGGGACGGGTATTCCGGGACCCGCACACTCGAGAACCTGACACTCGATCCAGCTTTTCGCGAGGCGCTGTCAACTTGGCCAACCCTCCCGGATGCCCGATCATCCAAGGAAGTGTCCGGACAACCTCTCATCGAACCCATCGTGCTATGAACGGAAGAGATCTCCTTCACCGACGGCTCTCCCTCATCCTGGCGGCCGCTACCTACTCCCTCTCCTGCCTCGCCTCGATCGGATGCGATGCCCCTGAGAATCCGGCTCCTCGGACCGAGGTCTGGGACTCAGCCGGAATCACCATCGTGGAAAATTATGGTGAAGTGGGTCCTGACGGAGGTGGATGGGTGGTGTCACCTGAGCCGGTCCTCTCCATCGGGACGTTTCAGGGGGACTCCGTATATCAGCTATTTGAGGTCGAAGGCGCCAAGCGCCTCCAGGACGGAGGCATCGCCATTGCCAATGCGGGCTCGGGGGAAATCCGGGTCTTCGATGGAGAAGGCCGGTTTCTGGTGGCGCACGGAAGGAAGGGTGAGGGCCCCGGGGAGTTTGAAGACTCGGCTCTTGTCGGGGTTCTCGGCGGGGACACACTCGTGGTGGTGGACAACCAACTCAGGAGAATCTCCCTGGTCCACCCGGTTGAGGGATTTCTGGAATCGACTAGGATCTCCGATGACCTGGGTGGAGGTGCGTATCCTCAAGGAATGTTCGCAGACCGCACGGTGGTCATGGGCGGGGGGTTCTACTTCAGCAGCGCGTCCGGGGATCAACTCTCTTCCGGGTTTTCCCGCCGCGAAACGAATTATCAGTCAGCTGGCCTGGACGGCGAATTGGTGACGGACTTCGGGGAGTTCCCCGGGTCGGAGTTCTTCATGCAGGTCCAAAACCTGGGCGGAGGCGCCATGAGTATGATGGCCCGTTTGATCCCGTTCGGAAAACATGCCATGCAGACCGTGGGACCCGAACGGTTCTACTACGCTTCAGGGGACCGTTGGGAGGTTC
>JBDRDQ010000375.1:0-2022 GCA_043820695.1 Gemmatimonadota bacterium
GCCCGGGAGATGCTCACCGCTTCGCCGGTCCCCGGTGCGGGACCCGCCACCGCCCCCCATCCTCCCCTTCCGGATTTCACCCGTTGGGGGGAGATCGAGCGCATCCCCATGGACGGCATCCGCCGGGCCACCGCCCAGCAGATGAGCCGGGCCTGGTCGGTGGCTCCCCACGTCACCCAGTGCGACAAGGCGGACATCACCGAACTGGAGAAGCTGCGCAAGTTCTACGCCCCCAAGGCGGAATCCATGGGGGGACGGCTCACGGTCACTTCCATCCTGGTGAAGATTGTGGCCTCCGCCCTGAAGGTGTTCCCCAAGTTCAACGCCAGCGTGGACCCGGAGGGCATGCAGATCATTTTCAAGAAGTATTGCCACATCGGGGTGGCGGTGGACACCCCGGCAGGGCTCATGGTCCCGGTGATTCGGGACGCGGACCGGAAGAACATCCTGGAGATCTCCGCCGAGGTGCAGAAGGCCGCCGCCCGGGCCCGTGAGCGGAAGACCACCCTAGAGGAACTCCAGGGAGGCTCGCTCACCATCACCAACCTGGGGGGCATCGGGGGGACCTACTTCACGCCGTTGGTGAACTGGCCGGAGGTGGCCATCCTGGGCATCTCCCGGGCCCGCACCGAGCCGGTGTGGGTCGACGGCCTGTGGGAGCCCCGCCTCATGCTCCCCCTGCAGCTCTCCTACGACCACCGCCTCATCGACGGAGCGGACGGCATCCGCTTCCTGCGGTGGATCGCCGAGGCCATGGAGAATCCCTTCCTCCTCTCCCTAGAGGGGTGAACCTCCACTCACAAGGATCGAGGGGGGCCTTCCGAAAGGAAGGCCCCTCTTGTCTTTGTTGTGGGGTTCACGCATCCCAGGCCGAGACCTCCTCCACAGAATCCGCTGCCGAGAAATTGTTCGGCAGGAACGCTGTCGATGTATTCGAAGCAGCGGGCCGGTCCGGGACTTGAAAGGGAATGGGGATATGCGGAGGATGGATTTCTTCAAACTGGAGACTGCATGCGAAGGGTCAATCTGCCGGGCCAGAAGGGTGCCTTGCGGGAGACGCTCATCTATGGTAACATTTTAAAGATGTAATATTTTAAAATAAATATCGGACCTGAGGATAACCCATGACCGATGACGCGGTATTTCGGATGGCCCACGCCCAACTCATGGGCCTGAAGGCCAACATTCGACCGAATGTGACCCACAGGGAGTTTATCGACTTCTACCACGAAATCATCGATGACCTCGAGGGTCTCGCAGGCGACCTGTCCGGATTTCGTGTGCCCCTTTCCGCCATCACCATGGACCAAGAGCTTGCGTGGTGCAATTCCCTGGATTTCCGGGACAAAGTCGAGGGTCTTCTCGATCATTTCCAGGTTTCCGAGGACAGGAAGACGTACGAGTTCGTACCCGCCAAGTAATCCCCTCCCTTTTCATGGCATCCAGCGTTTCAAACTTGCGCATCGCTTCACGCGGAATCGAACCCCTGAGGCGAGGAAGCCGGAGGGAATCGGGGGACCTCGCTTCGCCCCGGTGGTGAACCGGCCCGTAGCGGCATCCTGAACATCCCCGAGGCCCGCACCGAGGCAATGTGGCCGGACGGCATCCCCTCTTCCTGCGGTGGATCGCCGAAGCGATGGAGAATCCCTTCCTCCTCTCCCTGGAAGGGCGAGGGGCGGGAACGACGGCAACCTCCCGATCAGCGGGGCGGCGAGAGATTCCGGAACCGACGGAGACATGGTCAGAATCGAGCTCCCTTGAGAGAATGGCACCCGCAATCACGTGTATCGAATACACAATCGACATGGGCATTCCGCAGATGCAGGAATTTCTGAGAGAATAAAGGCATGCGCATTTCGCATATGTACTGGCCGCATGGGAATTTCCCGCCTTCCCAGGCGGGAGAGGACAAAGGGGAGATTCGATGAGGCTTCTTCGCTTCAACGACGAGCAGGTCGGTATTATGAAGAACGAGGATAAAGTCGTGGACGTGGGCCGCATCATCAGCCATCGCGCCGAGCG
>JBDRDQ010000376.1:0-3840 GCA_043820695.1 Gemmatimonadota bacterium
CAACATGATGGTGTACGGGCCGGGCGGTTATCGGTTCACCGACTTCCTGAAAGTAGGGGTGCCAATGAACATTCTGATGCTCCTGGTTGCGGGTACTTTGATACCCTTGATCTGGCCCTTCTGAGGGGTGATCCGCAGTGGCTGAACGGAATCGTGGGCCGGAGCCTATGGTGGAGGCTCCTCATCAAATGGGCTCCGAAGCGGGTTCGGCGACAGAGTCCCGGGAATCCTTTGCCCAGATGGCCGATCGGAGTGTCGAATACTCCAGATTGTACAGGAGATTCGTGGCCATCACCTTCCTTTGTGCTGGTGTCCCCCTCCTTCTCCTGGGATGGGGGATCAACCAGCGTTACGCCGGCTTTGCCACCGCCCGGGTCAACGAGCGCCTGCGGGAGCGGGTCGAGGAGCATCGGAAAACCATCGACCTTTTCATCCACGAGCGTAGCGCCGCCCTCCAGATGATCGCCCAGACCCATACTCTGGAGACTCTGAGCGAAAAGACAAACCTGTCGGCCATTCTCCAGGTCATGAACGACGAGTTCGGCGGGTTCACCGATCTGGGCGTCATAGACGAAACGGGAAACCACCTGGTGTACTCGGGTCCTTACGACCTCATGGGTGCGAACTACGCCGAGGCGGTATGGTTCCATCAGGTGCTCCAACAGGGGCTCTACGTCAGTGACATGTTCATGGGCTTCCGCAGGGTCCCCCATTTCGTCATCGCCGTCTCCCGGAGGGACGATGGGGATCGGTGGGTCCTCCGGGCCACCATCGACCAGGACGCATTTCGATCCATTGTAGAAAGTGTACAGATCGGCAGGACCGGGGAGGTTTACCTGTTGAATGGGGAAGGGGTGTACCAGACTCAGCCCAGGTTCAACGGTGACGTCCTCAGCAAGGCCTCGTATCTCGTGCCGCCTCCTTTCGAGGGGATCGAGGCTCGGACCGTGGAGTCGGAAGGCTCACCCCCGCAAATCGTCGCCCACACATGGTTGGACGAGCCACCATGGCTTCTGGTGGTCGGTCAGGACCATGAGGAAGCCTTCGGGGATGTGGAGCACGTGAAGCGCACCACGCAACTCGCCGTCTTTTTGAGCGCGCTCTTCATCCTGCTGGTTTCCGTCGGAATGGCCCGGTACATGATTCGAGTCATCCGGACCCGGGACATCGAGACGCATAAGCTCGACATGCAGCTCATGCAAGCCGGCAAGATGGCTTCCATGGGGGAGCTTTCGGCAGGGGTGGCCCACGAGATCAACAACCCGCTGGCGATCATCATGACGGAGACTCAGATCCTCTCCGACCGTGTCCAGAGGACCCCGGAGATTGAAGCAGAGCTGAAGACCCAGCTCGACCGGTCCCTCAGCCAGATCGGAACCCAGATCAAGCGATGCAAGACCACGACGCAGAATCTCCTGCGCTTCTCGAGGCGAACCATCTCGAGGCTGGAGGATGTGAACCTCAACGCGTTTCTAACGGAAGCAATAGAGCTGTTGAAGCGGGAAGCCGGGTCAAGTGGGATCAAGTTCCTCACGGAATTGGACGCATCGATTCCAGCGGTCAGGTCCGACCCGTCCCAGCTCCAGCAGGTGTTCCTGAATCTCCTCACCAACGCCATCGATGCCCACGATACCAAGCCGTATGGCACGGTTCGCATCAAGACATCCCTGGAGGAGGGGGGCGAGATGGTGAGGGTGAGTGTGGCGGATACCGGCACAGGGATACGAGCCGAGCATCTGGATCATATCTTCGAGCCCTTCTTCACCACCAAGCCCGTAGGGAAAGGGACAGGTTTGGGGCTATCCATCTGCTATTCCATCGTCGTTCGGCTGGGAGGAGACATTTCGGTCCGGACCGAAGCTGGGGAAGGGACGGAGTTTTCGGTGAGGATTCCGATTGAGCCGTCACCCGACCTGTATAGAGCCCTCGAGAGCCGAGGGGCTCCCGGCGCCAGTGATGACTGAGAACCCGTTTCACTTGGAGGAATTGCAATGAACCCAGAGAGAGTACTTTTGGTCGACGATGAGACGGTGTTCGCTGACAACATGGCAACCTTGCTCAAAGCCCGGGGCTACCGGGTGAAGGCGACCTACAGCGGCGAGGCTGCCATCAGAGAGTTGGAAGAAAACCAGTACGATGTCCTCGTCCTGGACCTGAAGATGCCGGGCCTGGACGGGATCGCGACGCTGAAGGAAATCAAGAAGCTCGAGTTGTTCATCGAAACGCTGATCCTCACCGGCCACGGGGCTGTCGACTCCGCTCTGGAGGCGATGAAGCTGGGTGCGTACGATTACCTGACCAAGCCCTGTGAGATCGACGAACTCGTCGAGAAGATCCAAGGCGCCGGCCAGAAGAAGGCTGAGGAGGAAAGCAAGGATCGGGAGGAAAAGGTCCAGAAGATCATCGAGTCCCCAAGGGACGCCTTTCGCCTCTTCTCGAGAAAGAAGAAATAGTCAGGCTACTAGTCCCGGGGAGGAGAAAGAGGCCCACAGGGGCTACCCGGGGCGCCTGAGGAAATCGACACGACCTGGCACGGAAACGGGGGCGGCCGAAGCCGCCCCCGTCGGTTTCAGGTGGGAGGCTCCTCCCGGGTGGGTGGGGCCGACTTCGTCAGCCGCAGGTGGGGCACCCGCCCGTCAGGGCCTTCACGTTCCGGTTGGCCCGTAGCTCCCTATCGCTGATGGGGAAGCAAAGGTCCCGTCCCGAGGCGAAGGGATCGGCTTTGGGGGCTCCTTCCAAGGACCACCGCCGCATATCCCATAGCCGCCGTGCTTCCAGCCAGTTGGTGGCGTAGCGCTCGAACCGGAGCACCGGCCAAGCTTCTGCCTGGTTGGTTGGAAGGGTCAGGGCTGCCATTCCGTACTGGGCCCGGGCCTGGTTGATGAAGCCCTGAGCCGCGGCGTAGTCGTTAGTCCGAAGAGCCGCCTCGGCCTGGATGAGCCTCGCCTCGGTACCCTTGGTGACGGGGATGTCGTCCTCCTCGCTAACCCATTTCTTCTGTTGATAAAAGCGCGTGTTCCCGTCCTGGCCCTTCAGGACCTGCCCGTTGCTGTCCACCGGGATGATCCATGGAACCCGGGGATCGTCGGTGACGGTCTCCCACATGCTGCTCCAGACCGAGAACTCCCGCCGGTACGTAGTCTCGTACACCATGTCGTTCTGGTTCGCGATGGAGAACACGGCGTTGTAGACGAAGTTCGTGGGAACCTGGGCTGCGTCTGCCGCCGCCTGGCTATACTGCCCCATGGAGAGCCGGACGGAAGCCCGTCCCCCGTACGCCGCTCTCACGATGTCGGTCTTCCCGGCTGTCTGGCCGACGGTGACGGCCCGGCTGAAGAGGGAGTCGGCCCGGTTGAAGTGCTCGGTGTGGGGGAGGTCGGGTCCCCCGTCAATGGTGGTTCGGCACTGCATATCCCCCAGGATGCGGTTCGCGAAGCCTGCGAGCAGGTAGGCCCGAGCCACGTCGGGGTTCTTCTCGAACTGCGTGGGCTCCAGGATCTCGGCGATCCGCCGCAGCCCGGCTTCGGCCACCCACCGCGCCTGTTGCATGGAGTTGTACGAACCGTTCCAGTCTGCCTCCTCCCCCTTGAAGATACCCAGGGGGATCTGCCCGAAGTCGTAGCTCCCTCCGTGCCAGATCTCCCCACCCGCCATGTTCACCTCGCCAGGAAAGCCCCGGCCGCCGCCAGATGACGCATAATGCGAAGTGTGTTCATGATGTCTCTCCTCTCCGCCTCAAAAGGTCATCCGGAGGGTTAGTAGGAAGGTGCGGAAAGGAGGCAGGGTGTAGTACTCCCGCCTCCCGTACTCCCCGGCGCCCTCGCTCACCTGCCCCATCCG
>JBDRDQ010000377.1:0-2957 GCA_043820695.1 Gemmatimonadota bacterium
TGGCCAGCTTCGTTCAGTACGACGACGAGTCGAAGAAGCTCGGGACCAACACCCGCCTCCGGTGGACCTTCAACCCGCTGGGGGACCTGTTCCTAGTGTACAACTACAATGTGGTGGACCGGCCCGATGATCCGGACTCCCCGGGGGGCGGACTGGATCGTCAAAGGCGGTGGACCCTGGATGCTACCCAGCTCATGCTGAAGGTCCAGTACGCCCTGAGGTATTGACTGGTCAAGGAGTCACTTTCGAGCCAAACCTAAGTCGAAGAGCTAGATTCTCGCCACGGAGGAGGTTCTCCGGTCCAAAATAGCCTGAACCCAGGTCCCCGCTGACTCCAACCCCGGATCCCCGCAATGCCGACAACCCCGGCCGACGCCCGAAAGACCTTCCCGGCCACCGACGATCTGGTGTACCTGGATGCCGCAGCGGTGTCTCTGATTTCCCAACCGGTTTATGACGCCGTCCGCTCGTTTCTGGACATCTGCATTCAGCCGGGTTCCGCCGATGCGTCCCGCCACCATCTGGTCATGGATCTGATGCGGCACCGTGCCATCGAAGAAGCTGCGGTCCTGCTCAACGCCCAGGAAGACCAGATCGCCTTGGTGGAAAGCACTACCCACGGGCTCAACATTGCGGCCAATGCCATTCCACTCCGGGCCGGAGACCGGGTCCTGATCGCGGATACGGAGTTCCTTCAGGTGTCCATTCCCTGGAAGATGAAAGAGGCTTCGGTTGGGGTGGAACTGGTGCCCGTCCGATCCGGTCCTAATGGATACCTCACCGCGGATCATTTCGAAGATGTGATGGACGACCGAACCCGAGTAGTCTGCGTCTCCTCGGTTCAGTGGTGCTCAGGGCACCGCATCGACCTGGGGGCGCTCGGCGACCTCTGTCGATCCCGGGACATCTACCTCGTGGTGGACGCAATCCAGCATCTGGGCGCCTGCCCCCTGGACGTTCAGGAGACCCCCGTGGACTTCCTCATGGCGGGTGGGCACAAGTGGCTCAACGCGCCCTTCGGTTGCGGCATCCTCTACGTCTCCCCTGATCGCATCCGTGAGCTGAACCCCGATAGTTGGGGGTACCTGGCCTTGGACACTCCGGAGGGGGGATGGGGAGAGTATTTCCGGAGGCCGGAGATCAGCCCCTACTCCGAATGGAGCTTCCAGCAAACAGCCACCAAGTTCGAGATCGCCGGGACCTCCAATTACCCAGGGGCGGTAGGCCTGGGAGCCTCCCTGGCGCAGATCAACGAGGTGGGAATCCCCGCCATACACCGTCACATCCTGGATCTCGGCGCCCGGCTCCGGTCAGGCCTGGAGCGGCTGGGGGCACGACTCATCTCCCCGGAAGGGCCCGAGGAAGCCCGGTCGGGCATCACCATCTTCAACATGTATGACTCTCCGGAGAAGGATCGAGCGCTCCTGGAGGAGCTCCTGGCACGGAAGATCTACCTCGCCCAACGCTACACCTCCGGCATCGGCGGAATCCGGGCCTCCATCCACTTCTACAATGATGAAGAGGACGTCGCCGCGCTCCTGAACGCCATCGAGGAGTTGGCCACATGAGGACTCGGAAGTGAGGAGGGAAACTTTCTCCTCACAGTTGACCCTTTTGGCCACCATGGTGGGGGTCGCGGTGGGTCTGGGGAATGTCTGGCGGTTCCCCTACATGGTGGGGCGCTTTGGGGGCGCCGCCTTCGTTCTCCTCTACCTCGTGTTCGCCGTCTTCATCGGAATCCCGGCCCTCATGGCCGAGTGGACGCTGGGCCGGCATACTCAAAGGGGTACCGTCGGCGCCTTCGAAAGGGCTGGCCTTCCGGGAGGTCGGGTTCTGGGGTGGGTGTTCTTCGGGACGGTGACGGCGGCCACCGCCTATTACACGAACGCCATCGGCTGGGTGGTATTCCACGGATTGGCGGGGAGCCTGGCCCCATTGGGCATACCCCTCGACGGAGCGGACATCCTTCCCCCCAATGAGGGTTTCCGCCTTCGGTCCTTCCTTCTTCAGCTCCTCCTCACCAGCCTGGTAATCATGGCCGCCGTCGTCGTCCTGATTCGGGGCCTCCGCTCCGGAATCGAAAGAGCCAGCGCCATCCTTACCCCCCTCTTGTTCCTGAGCCTGCTCCTGATCATCGCCCGGTCCCTCTCCCTGCCCGGGGCCGGCGCCGGCCTGGAATGGTACATTCTCAAGTTCCAACCGTCGGATCTCACCCCCACCGTAGCCATGGCGGCCCTGGGCCAGGTCATCTTCTCACTCGCCCTGGGCGGGACTTTCATGGTGGTCTACGGATCCTACCTGAACCAGGGTGATGCGTTGGGGAAAAACGCCCTCTGGACGGTTGCCGGGGACACGGCGGCGGGCCTCTTGGCGGGCCTGGCCATATTCCCTGCCGTCATGGCCCTGGGAATGGAGCCTGGGAGCGGCCCTGGTTTGATCTTCGAAACCCTTCCGAGAGTGTTTGCACGGATCCCCGCCGGATGGGTATTTGGAACGGTCTTCTTCGCTTCCCTCGCGGGAGCGGCTTTCCTTTCCGGTGTCGCGGCGTTCGAGGTGCTGGTGGCTGGACTCACCGACAACACCCGCCTCACCCGCAAGAAAGCGACCTGGACCATGGCCGGACTGGTTTTCCTCTTCGCCCTCCCGCCCATGGTCAACATGAGAATCTTCGTGCCCTGGGACCTGGCCTTCGGATCCGGCGCCCAGACCGCCGGAGTCCTGGTGGCCGTTCTGGCGGTGGGATGGGGAATGAAAAGGGGCGCGGTTCTGCGAGAGTTGGGCGTGGGGACCAAGGGAGAACCCTATGGAAAGGGGCACTTGTTTCTGTACTACTGGATCCGGTGGGTCATTCCCGGGGCTATTCTGGCCGTGGGAACCTGGTGGCTGCTGACCGACGTTTTAGGAGTGGTGACAAGCGTATGAACAGACTCTGCCTATCTCTCCTCTTGCTCCTGATC
>JBDRDQ010000378.1:0-7809 GCA_043820695.1 Gemmatimonadota bacterium
GTCCGCTCCGGCGGCTACGATCAGGTTGGCCATGAGCTTGGCTCCGATGGCCACCCTGGGCTGGTCCTTCCGGTCCTGCCTGCCGTACCCGTAGTAGGGGATCACTGCCGTGACCCGGGCTGCAGAGGCCCGCTTCGCGGCGTCGATGAGAAGCAGAAGTTCCAGAATCCTGTCACCGGGGGACGAGGTCGGTTGGACGATGAACACGTCTCGGCCCCGAGCATTCCGGTCGATCCTGGCGAATATCTCCCCGTCGGCAAAATCCCGGATCGTCGCCGAGTCCGGCGATTTTCCGATGAGCTCCCCAATCTCTTCGGCTAAGGGCCGGTTGGCCCGCCCGGAGAGGAGGAGAAGTGGTCCGCGTTGATAGGTGTCGTCCATGGGACGTTACCCTTGGTTTCCGGTGTTGTGACGGCGCGCCAATCTAGATATGACCCCCCGAAAGGTCAACTCGTGATGAAAGTCTCGAATTGAGTCGGATGGGGGCTTAGAAGACCCTTATCCGTCGGTTCGAGGCGACGGAATTGCGGTAGGGAATCTCCATTTCGAGGCGAAGGACATAACGCCCAGCCTCGAGGGGCGGAAGGGCCAGATCCACGGCCCGAAACAAGGGGCCTTCCCGGGCGGACCCCTCCTCATCCCAGGAGAGAGCAAGAACAGGCGCCTTTCGGAACAGTCCGATCCTCTTCAGGGCCCGCCGGACCAAGCTCCCCTCCTCCTCCACCAGACTGATTCGGAAGGTCAGAGGCTCCCTTCGCCCGCTCAGCCCGTACACCTCCCACGCCACCGTGAACCGGCCCTCAGACAGGAGTTCGGTAGATGGACGGAGCCTAGGGGTGGCCTCGGAGAGGGAGGAGGGCAGACGGTCGCTAACGGTCAGAAGAAGGAGGTCCGAGAGGTGAGGAACATCAGGCGGAATCGACGGCGCTGCCACACCATGGCGAACCCGAGCCCCCCAACGCCCGGCGGGGTTCCACTGCTCCAGGCTCAAGAGGTATCCTCCCGGCGGGGCCGAAAGCTGGAGAACACCTTCCCCTCCGACCCCGAAGGCCGCCAGGGGGGCCCAGTTTCCCGTGTCCGCCAAAAGGAAAAGGCCCGCGAGAGTGTCACGGGACAGCCCGTCAGGGGCAGGCTCCCAAAGAGGCCTGCGGAGGCCGACCGCCACATGCCCTCCCGTACCGCCGGTTTCGGAAAGGGAGTCGGTCCGGGTTCGCCGACGACGGAGCACGGTGTCGGTCGGGATCCCGTAGGCAGCGAGGATCAGGAGGTTTTCATCACGGCGAAAAACCGCGGTCTGGGCAACACCCTCAGCGATCAGGGGAGCCCGAACGGGCGAGCTGGCAGTCCGTGGCCGATGGTCTTGGGGAGTCCACACGCCCTCGGGTAGGCCGGCAGGGTCTTCCAGCGCCTCAAAGGGGGGCAGAAGTCCTCTGCTCTCCGGGTGGTGGTGCTCGACGACCCCCCGAAGGTCTCCCCGGTCCATCCGCTCTGGGATCCGCTCCCAACCGGCTGCAAACCCATACCTCAGGAGAATTTGTTCAAAAGCCCTTCCCCAGGGCAGGCCCATGGTGAGAGCTGAGCCATCGTAAAGGCTCTGGGCAAAGTGCCTGGAATAATGTTCCGATAGGCGTTCGTTTCCCGGGGTCAAATAGAGGGGATCCGCCAGGGTCCAGAATCGGGAGACCGCCTCTTCCGGGCTCAGCTCTCCGGGGTTCCTGAGCCACTCACTCCCAGGGTATTCGAGAAGGGGATAGGGGTCCGTCCATTCCCGTGCCCGTTCCGGCTCCATTGCCGCCAAGGCCAGGGAGAATGCGTCCAAGGCCTCCACCACCCTCCCGGATCGATGCAGAACGTACCCGAGGAGGGCCTTACACCACCACCCATCCTGTTGCCGGCACCCCCTGGCCAGCTTTTCCGCCTCCTCCCACCTGCCGGTGTCCCCAAGGTATCGGATCCGCTGTCCCAGAACCCATGAATCCCCGGGAAGCTCCTTTCCCACAGACTCCAGAAGGTCCAAGAGGTGTTCCCGGGCAGAGACCACGCGGAGATCTTCCTCGGCCGGTTCCCATTCCAGGTCGCTTTCGGTGAGACAAAGCCTGCCTACGTGTTCGTCACACCGGTCGTTCCCTCTATCCTCCCCCTCGGGCAGGAGTTTTCGGTGCGTAGCCTCGAACTCCTCCTGAGCCCTCCGTGCCCGTTTATGGAGTTCGGCGGAATCTGGTGGGGATTGATGGCCGCAGAGAGGGCCGGGCGGGGCCAGAAGGGCCACCAGCACGAGAACCGTGCACCGGGTCCTACCAGACTGCGGGATATCGGGGAGCATGAATTGGCCCGGGTGGATTCGAACCACCACCGCCGGTTCCAAAGACCGGTGTCCTGCCATTAGACGACGGGCCAGTGAATGAATCCCTCTGGGTGGAATCGTACCTAATCACCCACCCACGGTTCAACCCCCTGCTGTAATCAGAGGTCCGGGGGGAGTGACCCGGTCCGGGTGAGAACAAACCGGGTGTCGGGAAATCGATTACTCAGATCGCCCCTCGCCATGGCGGCGGTGCTTTGGTCCGGATAAAGCCCGAACAGGGCTGCCCCGCTCCCGGATAGAAGGGAAAGAACCGGCCCACTCTCCCGGAGAGCGCCACGGATCCGACCCAGAAGGGGGTACTCGCGAAACACCGGTTCCTCAAAATCGTTCTCAGCCTGCGCCCCAACCTGTTCCCAACTGGAGAAGGCTCCCGGGGAGAGGAAACGCGGCGAATGCCGTGGCGAAACCTCCTCTCTCTCCCGGGCCAGAAGCCCGTAAGCCTCCGAGGTTCGGACCTCAAGCGGGGGCAAGGCCAGCAAGACCGGAGCGGGAGGGAGGGGAGGCAGGGGGAGAAGACGATCGCCTCTGCCCCAAGCGAGGGTCAGGGGCGACGGAGAGAGGAAGAATGGCACGTCGGAACCTAAGGCCCCGGCCAAACGAAGGAGTCCTTCCTCACCCACAGCCCCAGGAAAAAGAGCCCGCAGACCACGGAGGGTCGCACCGGCGTCGGAGGAACCTCCGCCCAGCCCCGCCGCCAGGGGGACTCCCTTCCTCAAGTGGATCACCACACCCCCCTCTACCCCACCCTCTTCGAGAAACCCCTTGGCGGCACGATAGACCAGATTCTCTTCGAGTCGTCCCATCGGGAGTCCATCGGTCTCGAGGGTGATGCCGGAGGGGGCCGCCTCCATGGTGAGGGTATCCCCAAATTCAAGTGAGGTGAAGAGCGTCTCCAGCTGGTGGAATCCGGATTTCTCCTGGACGAGGACGCGCAAGAAAAGGTTGACCTTCGCTGGCGCGTGGAGTTTCAGCATCCGGGCCCCTTTCTCAGTCCGCGGCCCCGGCCCGCCGAGGCGACCGGGTGAGCTCGGGATGGGCCTCTTCCACCGCCCCCTCCACCCGGATCTCGCTCTTCCCCACCTCCCCGAAAGAGAGCCCGAGTCTCCACGCATAGAAGAGGCCGATCAGGGTCACAGGAATAAACCCCCCCAGGTGGAACCCAAAGGAGAGGGCTGTGGCGGCGGCCTCCGGCACTCCGTAGACCCCGAGTCCAGTGGTGACCCCGAGTTGAAAAGTGCCGATGAAACCGGGGGCTGCGGGAACGGCCACAGCCAGGGCCACCGCAGCGTTCACAAAGAGGGCGACGTCAAAGCCCACGTGGATCCCGAAGGCCAGGAACGCCACCCAGAAGGACAGGCTCTGGCACAGCCAGATCGCAACGCTCCACACTGCAGCTTTGACGAGGAGAGCGGGACTTTGGAACACCCTCAAACCATCCAGGAAGGCCTCCAGGACATCCACCACGAGAAGGGCTGCCTTCTCCGGGAGAAAGTGAGCAACCCGCTCCGCCACACGAACCAGGGGTCGGGGAAAGACAAGGAGAAGGACCATCAAGAGCAGGAGAGCCCCCAGAAGCGACAAGATCCCACGGACCCACACGCCGAGGGAAAGATCCCAAACCACCGGGTTTTCCGGAAATTCAGGGGCGGCGATGGCAACAAAGAGGAGAGCCGCGATGGTGAGGATGTCCAGGAACCGCTCCACCACGATGGACCCGAAGGCGGCGCTTACTGAGACAGCTTCCATGCGGGAAAGGGCATAGGGTCGTACGAACTCCCCAACCCGTCCCGGGATAAGGTTGGTGGCCATGAAACCGATGTTCATGGCCTCGAAGCGGGAGCGGAAGGAAGTACCGGAACATATGGGTCGGAGGAGAATGCCCCACCGCATTGAACGGAAGAAGTAGTTCGAGTACCCGATGGCGACGGCCAACCCCAACAACCAGAAGTTGGCCGCCTGGATTTCCGCCCAGAGCTCCGAGAGGGACACCTCCTTCAGGACCCACCACAGGAGGAACGCCGTGATCGCGAAGCCGAGTATCGCCCGCCAGTTTCTTCTCACGATCCCATCCCGTCAGAAGCCCATGGGGGGAAGCCAGACCCCGGCGCAATCCACCATCTGGGGCGCCTGACGAAGGAGGTCTCCCATCTCCCTGACGGCTCGCTCCAACCCCACGAAGACTGCCCGTGAGACGATGCTATGCCCAATGTTCAACTCCTCAATCTCACGGATGGCCGCCACGGGAATCACGTTCTCATACGTGAGGCCGTGACCGGCATGGACGGCCAACCCCAGTTTCCGGCCCTCCTTGGCGATGGCAGCGAGCCGGCCCAGCTCCCGATCCCGGCCCTCTCCTCGGGCGTTGGCATACTCCCCCGTATGCAACTCTACCGCGTCGGCACCAAGTTCCACCGAATGCCGGAGGGCCTCCGGATAGGGGTCAATGAAGAGGGATGTCCTGACGCCCTCGTTTTTCAACCTGTTCAGGGCCAATGCCAGGGCCTCCCGGTTCTCCTCACTCCCCAGGTCCAAGCCCCCCTCGGTGGTGACCTCCTCACGCTTTTCAGGGACCAGCGTGGCCTGTATGGGCCGAAGCCGACAGGCAAGGTCCAGAATCTCCGACCCCGCTGCCAGCTCGAAGTTTACCCCGGTCCGTACCGTCTCCATAAGGAGTCGGACGTCACGGTCCTGGATGTGCCGCCGGTCCTCTCGAAGATGAACCGTGATCCCGTGGGCGCCGCCGAGTTCCGCCATCACGGCCGCCCGAACCGGATCGGGCTCATTGGTCCTCCGGGCCTGCCTAACCGTGGCCACGTGGTCGATATTGACGTACAGCCTCATTTTTCCCTCTCGAAAATCTCTTTGAGTTCTTCCATCGAAGTCTCGTCCAAACCGCCCTCCCCAGCCAGCTTCAGAATCTCCAATCCCAAGGAAGCATAAAGGGTACGCTCCCGAGGCTCCAGGGCCCGCAGGTGCAATCGGACGGTCTCCACGTCACCCCTCGAGACGGGGCCCGTCAACGCTCGCACAGGCCCCAATCGGCCGAGGTTTTCCAGGCTCCCCCGGGCCAGAGGCAAGATGGCCTGCAGAGCTTCATCCTCGGGTAGGCCGGCCTGTACCATGAGGCGCGCGGCAGCCCCAATCAGGCCCGCAAGGTAGTTGGAGGCAAACACGGCAGCAGCATGGTACAGAGGCCTGCGTGCCACCGGTACGGTGAAAACGAACGAGCCGAGGGGGTTGACGATTCTTCGTGCAACCGAAATGGCCGAGGGCTCTCCGGAAACTGCGAAGTACGCTCCCTTCAGAAGCTCTGCCCCCAGAACGGGGTCAGCGAGGCTCTGAAGGGGATGGAGAGTGCCCACGCTGTACCCCTTTTCCAGAAGGGGGGCCAACGGGTCCGTGCCGAGCGCACCGGAGAGGTGAAAAGCCGCACAGCCGGGCGGCGCTTCCCCGAGGGCGGCCAGGGCCATGGAGATTTCGGGAAGCATCGCGTCGGGAACCCCCAGGAACACCGCCGTCATTCCCGTCTCGGGCCGCTCCAGCCCAAAGACGTAGCGGGCCAAGCCGTTGATGAACAGTGGGTGAGCCGGCGGGTCGGGTTTTCGGCCCGCAAAGGTGATGCTATCGACGCCGCCGGCCTGCCATAGAGCATACCCCAGAGACAAACCCGCCCGCCCGGGACCAATAAAAAAGAGTCGTTCGTTCATGAGATTCAGGAATCGGAGAGGAACTCGAGGCCCGGCATCCGCTCCAGGCGGCCCTTCAGGGCCTCCGGAATTCGGGCCTCGATTTCCACCCTGGAACCGTTGGATCGCTGGGCGAGGACCTCCCCCTCCCTGTAGATGGCGGCCAACGTCTCGCCGTCTCCCGCGGGAAGGGAGAGCCTCAGGCGGTACAGACCCGCCCGGAGGCGGGCTTTCAGGGCATCTCTGATTTTGTACATCGACTCTGGCCGATGAGCCGACACAAAAACTGCCGGGACCTTATCGGGGGTCCGAATCCTGGTCTTCAACCCCTCCTCCTCGTGGTGGGTCAGGAGGTCGGTTTTGTTGAACACCAGGAGTTGCGGTCGGTGGGTCAGATCCAACTCATCGAGAACCTCATATACCACCTCACGATGTTCCTCCCAGTCCGGGTCGGACGCGTCGATGACATGGAGAAGCAGGTCAGCCTCCCGTGCCTCCTCCAGGGTCGACCGGAAGGAGGCGATGAGGTGGTGAGGTAGCTTTCGGATGAACCCAACGGTGTCGGTGATGAGAGCCTGGTGCCCGGAGCCCAGATCCACGATCCGGGTGGCCGAGTCCAGAGTGGCGAAAAGGCGGTCCTCAACGAAGAGGTCGGCACCCGAGAGAGCCCTCAGAAGGGAGGACTTGCCGGCATTGGTATACCCAACGAGGGCAGCGCGGTACTCTCCGACTCTGGCCTTGCGTTGTACGGCACGGGCTTTTGCCACGTCCCGAAGTTTCGCCTTCAGGTCCGAGATCCGGGTACCGATGAGGCGACGGTCTGTCTCAAGCTGGGTCTCCCCCGGGCCTCTCAATCCAATCCCACCTCGAATCCGGGAAAGGTGGCTCCACATCCGGCGGAGCCGTGGAAGGAGGTACTCGAGCTGTGCCAACTCGACCTGGAGCTTGGCCTCACGGCTCCGGGCCCTGGTGGCGAAGATGTCGAGGATCAGTTCGGGTCGGTCCAGAACCCTGACCCCGAGGAAGTCCTCCAGGTTCTTTCCCTGGGCGGGAGATAGCTCCTCGTCGAAGATTACCAGATTGGCTTCGGACGCCTCGAGGAGGTTCTTGAGTTCCTGGGCTTTTCCCTCCCCGATAAAGTACCGGGGAGATGGCCTGTCGATCCGCTGGCGAAGGGTCGCGGCCACTTCCCCGCCGGCCGTGTGAGTAAGCCTGGCGAGCTCCTCGAGATGTTCCTCTGAAACCCGTTGACTTACGTCCTTGGTTGGTGCCCCAACCAGGATTGCACGGTCGATGGGGGCGCGATTTTCAATCAGTTGCTTGGGAATTGGGGGAATCTCCCGTCGTTGAATTCTCGTGGTGCCCGGATTGGGCCGCCGGTTCTGCAGGTCCTCACGGTTTGAGAACCCCTTCGCTATGAAATGGAACATCCAACCCCACTCCAAGACCTTTCACGGACACTTCACCGTGGAGGCGGTAGGGCACCTCCCCAAGAGCCAGGAAGCTACGAAGGGCTGCGCCCAGGGCCCGGTACTCGAAGGGAACCGGGACTGTGACCCTTTGAAGCTGTTTTCCGGAAAGGGAGATCTTCTCGGAGTGAAACCCCCCGGCCAGCTTCCGCCATCCAGCATCACCTTCGGAGTCCCGGACCTCCACCTCATAGAGAAAGCCGAGAATCTCCATCTTTCTGGAGCTTGCATTCGTCAGATCCAGGGTCACGGCAACCGTGCCGGAGGTGAGACCAAGGGACACCAACTC
>JBDRDQ010000379.1:0-7101 GCA_043820695.1 Gemmatimonadota bacterium
CGGAACCAGGTCTACACGCTTCCGAAGATTTTGGATGAGAAGGTGGCCCGTCTGCATCTGGACAAGCTGGGCACCAAACTCACCCGGCTGACGCCCGAACAGGCGGAGTACATCGACGTGCCGTTGGAGGGACCCTACAAGCCCGAGCACTACCGGTATTGAGGGCCGAGGGCCCCTGCCGAGGGCCCTTGGGGATCAGACCCAGATCGCCACAAAGGCCAGGGCGAGATCGACCAGGAAGGTCACCGGCAAGAGCACCATCCGGAAGCCGTCGGGAACCACGAACACCAGCAGCATGATGACCGCGATCCCGTACCGGCCAAACTCCCGGTACCGGGCCCCCAGCTCGGGTGGAAGCAGATGGTACATCACGTGGCTTCCGTCCAGGGGCGGGATGGGAATGAGGTTGAACACCGCCAGGATCAGGTTGATGTAGAGCCCGTAGAAGGCGGCCTGGGAAAGGACCGAGATCACCCCCCCGAACGACCCGATGTTGGAGCCGATACCCTGAAGGAGGGCCAGGAGAAGGGTACAGAGCACCGCCAGCACCAGGTTGGAGACGATGCCCGCCATGGAGACCCGGATGTCCCCCCACTTGTAGTCCCGGTAGTTCCCGGGATTCACCGGCACGGGCTTGGCCCAGCCGAAGATGAAGTCTCCCGGAAGGAAGAAGAGAAGGAGGGGGACGATGAAGGACCCCATGGGATCCAGGTGGGGGATGGGGTTCAGGGTGACACGGCCCAGGCGATACGCCGTTTCGTCACCTTCCCACTTGGCCACCAGGGCGTGGGCCACTTCGTGGACCACCACCGACATCAGGAGGACGGGGAGGACGATAAGGAAGAGGGTGACGTTCATTAGTTGATGTGTCCCTGTTTTTCAACTATTATTTCAGGCTCGACAGTCAAAAGTCTTTTGTAGAGGATACGATGCCGAATATCAAGAGCGCCTCGAAGCGAATGGAGCTCAGTAGAGCTGCCAATACCCGGAACCGGATCAACCGGTCCCGGATCAAGACCGCCATTCGCCGGGTCCGTGAAGCCGAAACCGCCGAGACGGCCCAGGTGCATATGAAGGATGCCATCAAGCTGCTGGACCGGGCTGCGAACAAGCGCCTCCTTCCTCCGAACCGGGTGGCCCGGATCAAGGGCCAGATCGCTCGCTTCGTGAACGGGATGCCCGCCGCTTCCTGACGCGCGACGCCTGACGCTTCCGGCTACTTCCCCTCCCAGACCAACTCCCCGCCTACGATCGTGTAGCGGGGTTTCCCTTTGAGCTTCCACCCTGCGAAAGGCGTGTTCCGGCTTTTCGAGAGGAAGGCCTTGGGGTCAACGGTCCACTCCCCGTTGGGATCGAAGATCGTGACGTCCGCCGGGCTCCCCACCTTCAGCGTGCCCCCCGGAAGTTTAAACACCCGTGCCGGCGCCACACTCATTCTCTCCACCATGGTCGCCAGGTCGATGATCCCCGCTTCCACCAGGTACCCGTAGATCAATCCCAGGGAGGTCTCCAGGCCCACGACGCCGTTAGGCGCGTCGGCAAAGGCCGCTTCCTTCTCATCGTAATGATGAGGGGCATGGTCCGTGGCCACCATATCGAGCGTCCCGTCCCTCAGCCCCTCCTGGACCGCGTCCCGATCCTTCGCGGAGCGGAGGGGCGGGTTCATCTTGGCCTCGGTCCGGTACCCGTCCACCGCGTCGTCCGTGAGAAGCAGGTGGTGGGGACTGGCTTCGGCGGTGACCTGGATTCCTCGGGCCTTGGCCTGCCGGATGGCGTGGACGCCGTATCGGGTGGAGACGTGTTGGAGGTGCAGTCGCCCTCCGGTGAGCTCGGTCAGGAGGATGTCCCTAATGATGTGGATGTCCTCCGAAGCGTTGGGCTTCCCTTTCAGCCCCAGGCGGGATGAGACCAGCCCTTCGTTCATGGTCCCGTCCTTGGACAGGGTCAGGTCCTCAGGATGGTCCACTACCGGAATCCCGAACGTCTGGGTGTATTCGAGCGCCAGCCGCATGAGCCCCGAGTCCATGACCGGGCGGCCGTCGTCGGTGACGGCCACGGCGCCCGCTTCGACCAGCTCGCCGATCTCGGCCAGCGCCTTCCCCGCCAACCCCACGGAGATGGCGCCCATGGGGTAGACCCGGGCAGCCCTCGCCTTCTTCCCAGCGGCCACCACGAAACCCACGGCTGCAGGGTCGTCGATGGGCGGGTCGGTGTTGGGCATGGCGCAGACGGCGGTGAACCCGCCGGCCACGGCCGCCCTGGCACCCGTGGCGATGGTCTCTTTGTGCTCCTGCCCCGGCTCACGAAGATGGACGTGGGGGTCGATGAGGCCCGGTGTCACCACCAACCCGGTGGCGATGATCTCACGGGCGTCCACCGCGGGTCCGGCGTTCTCCACCAGGGAGAACACGACGCCATTCACCAGGAGCAGGTCCAGAACCCGGTCCAGGCCCTGGGACGGATCCACCACCCGTCCCCCTCTGATCAGCAGCGGTCTGGAAGTCATGCTTCGGCCACCTCATTCACCGTCCTGGCTTTTTCGGGGGTTCCTCCCGCAAGGAGGTAGAGAACCGCCATTCGTACCGCCACTCCGTTGGTCACCTGCTGCAGAATCACCTGGTTGGGTCCGTCGGCCACGTCGCTGTCGATCTCCACCCCGCGGTTCATGGGACCGGGGTGAAGGATCAGGATATCCCGGCCTGCCGCGTCCAGCCGGGCCTGAGTGATGCCGAAGAACCGGTTGTACTCCCTGAGACTGGGGACGTAGCCGCCTTCCATTCGCTCCAGTTGGAGCCGGAGGACATTGATGACGTCGGCCCACTCGAGCGCCTCTTCCACCCTGGGGAAGACCTTCACCCCCAGCTCCTCGATTCGTATCGGGAGGAGGGTCTTGGGTCCGCACACAGCCACCTCGGCGCCCATCTTCAGCAGTCCGAAGAAGTTGGACCGGGCCACCCGGGAGTGGAGAACGTCCCCTATCACGCACACCTTCAGCCCTTCGATCTTCCCCCTGTGGTCCCGGATGGTGAGCATGTCCAGGAGCCCCTGGGTAGGATGCTCATGACGCCCGTCTCCGGCGTTGATGACCTTGGACGGGATCCGCTCCGCCAGGAATTGGGCCGCTCCCGAGGCCCCGTGGCGCATCACCACCATGTCGATGCGCATGGCCTCCAGGTTCCGGGCCGTGTCCACCAACGTTTCCCCCTTCGCCACCGAGGAGCCGGAAGCGGAGACGTTCACCGTGTCGGCCGAGAGGCGCTTCTGCGCGAACTCGAAGGAAACCCGGGTTCGCGTGGAGGCTTCGAAGAAGAGATTGACGATGGTCTGCCCCCGCAGGACCGGGACCTTCTTGATTCTCCGCTCCGATACGTCCTTGAACAGCTCAGCCGTATTCAGGATGCTGAGAATCTGCTCCTTGGAGGTGTGCTCCAGGCCGATGAGGTCCTTTCCCAGCGCGGAAGTGGTCTCGCTCACGGTGCTCCCTCCGGATTCCGAAGCAGGTAGGCTCCCAATTCCCCGTCCAGGTCAGGCACCATAACCTCGACGTGGGCGTTGGGAAGATCTGCCTGGACCCTGCCTACCACGTCGGGCTGAATGGGCACTTCCCGGCCGCCCCGGTCCACCAGGACACAAAGGAGGATTCTGGACGGACGGCCCCAGTCCATGAGTTCGTTCATGGCGGCTCTGGCTGTCCGGCCGGTGTGGAGGACGTCGTCCACGATCACCACCGCCGTGCCGTCGATACCGTCAGGGGGCAGCTCCGACTCCCCGACCACCGGCCGGGGCCCGATGGTCATGAGGTCGTCGCGGTAGAAGGTGATGTCCAGGCTGCCGCTGTGGATTTCCGCCCCTTCGGCCTTCTCGATCTCGGCCTTCAACAGGGCGGCGAGCTGGACCCCCCTCCTGTGGATCCCCATGAGGACGAGGTTTTCGGATCCGCCATTCTTCTCCACGAGCTCACTGGCCATGCGGGTCAGGGCCCGCTCCACTGCCTCTCGGCTGAGGAGGCAAACGCGTTGGGACTCGTTCATGAGTCTTCCTTCGAGGGTAAAGAGGCCTTCGGCGGCCGGAAAGTAGACCGGCCCGGAAGGGCCTGTCAAAGCGCCTGGTCAGCGCCACCGGAATGCCTCGGCGCCCACCCTCTCCAGGAAAGTCCGGTCCCCGTCCCGCTCCCCTTCACTCACGGCCCAGTCGTAGGAGAAGAGGACCACGCCCCGGGTCCCCAGGCTGCCGGCGATGCCGATCTTATCGATGGTCCCCCGGTAGCTGTTCTGGTAGACACCGATCCCGGCCCAGACCCGATCCCTTCCGGCAGCCTCGATGGCGGATAGGATCTGCGTTTCGAAGGCCTTGTTGTCCGCGGTGTAGGCCATGGGGGCCACGGCATCGATGATCCCCTTGGCCAGCCAGCCGCGCCAATCCTGGAAGCGGTTCCCGAAGGCATCGTCGGCGTTGGGGAAGACCGCAGCCGATACCACCAGGTCGGGCCTGCGCTTCTTCACCCCATGATAGATCCGCTCCACCAACTCCGTGATTTGTGCCCGGCGGAACTCGGCCCAAGGGCCGGGCAGGGAGTCCGCATAGGCCAACGGGTCGGAGCGGAGCGCCAGGTCCAGGACGTCACGCCGGGCCGGGGAGATCCGGGGCGTCACCCATTCCAGGAACCGGTCCAGCGCCCCTCTGGAGTAGTCGAATTCCGGGTTGGGGTAGCGGATGTAGTCGAAGTGGAGCCCGTCCAAACGATACCTCTCGACCAGGTCCATCCAGACGGAATAGAGGTGCTCCTTCACTTCCGGGTGGGAGGGGGCCGTGTAGAGCCCCTCGATGCGATCGGTGTTCTGCTGGGCGTACCGGAGCAGGGCCTCGCCGAATCGTGAGGCCCCCGGATCGACGCCGTACAGCTCCCGGGCCAGCTCCCGGGGAACGGCCAGGAAGTCGGGTCGGGTTCGGATGAGGTGGGTGGGGTCGGTCGGAAGGGACCCATTCCCCCCCACCAGGTGGGCGTTCACCCAGGCGTGGACCCCCAGACCCCGGGCGTGGGCTTCCTGGATGACCAGGCCCAGGGGATCGAAGGCCGTGCCCCGGCTCAGAACCGATTCGGGCTTCGGCTCCCACCGGCTCCGGTAGTAGGCATCCCCCCGGCCCCGGACCTGGACCAGGAGGGTGTTGAAGCCAGCGTTGGCCGCCCGGTCCACCATGGCACGGATGGAGTCGGGATGGGTGAGGGTGGTGCGAACCACCCAGAGGGCCCGGAGCTCGCTCGGCACCGGGATGGCCCGGTAGCCCGCGACGGGCCCTACCGCCGGACGCTCCGGTTGCTCCAACCGGGGGGTGGACGCACGGCCGGGTCGCGGCGCCTGCGCCGTGGGGGCCGGCACCGCCATTGGCTCCTCCACCATGGAACACCCCTGAAGGAGGAAGGCGAGGGCCATGGCCAGGGCCGGGGCCGAAGCCAGGACGGCGGGTGTGGCGGGTGCGGCGCGTGTGGCGCGTGTCGCGGATGAAGCGGGTGAGAAAGGTCGGGTCATCGTCGAGCCTTGAAGAACTCCTGCAAAAGTTTGGAAGAGGCCTGGGCCAGAACCCCTGAAACGACTTCAGCCCGGTGATTCAGCCGGGCATCCTGCAGGAGATTCCCCAGGCTCCCTGCCATACCCGCCTTCGGGTCCGATGCACCATACACCACCCGGGGAACCCGGGCGAGGACGATGGCGCCGCAACAAAGGGAACACGGCTCCAGCGTGCAGTACAGGGTCGTCCCCTCCAGGCGCCAGTCCCCCCGGAGTGCCGCCGCCTTCCGGATGGCTACCACTTCGGCGTGGGTGGTGGGATCGGAGGCGGTTACGGTGAGGTTGTGCCCCTCGGCCAGGAGGGATCCGTCGCGCACCAGGACCGCCCCCACGGGCACTTCGCCCCACACAGCCGCAAGGTGGGCCAGCTCGAGGGCCCTGGCCATCCAGAGGAGATCCTGGGATAGGAGGGAAGAGCCGGGAGGAGACCCCGGAGCCTGCACTTGGGTCAGTGGGCGATGGCGGTTACGGCGGCGGGGAGGTGATCCATCCGCCGATACATGCCGGTGACCTTGCCCAGTAGCACCATGGAGGTGGAACCGTCCACCTCGGTGGCCGGCCCCCGTCCCGTCAGGGGATGGAGCTGAACGGCTTGGCCATTTCGGGCGAAGCGGTAGTACCCTGCCCGCCCCCCCAGCTTGGCTGCGACGATGGCCCCCGTTGCCAACTCCGCCACGTGGGACGGCTCCAGAAGGATGTAGTCCCCCTCCGCGCAGCCTAGCGGCGCCAGCTCTTCCGAACGAGCCTGCACGAAGAACGCCCCCTTCTCGCCGGCCAGACGCCGGTCGAGGGTAAGGAAGCTATCGGCCCGGTCGGCCCTAGGTCCTTTTCCGTCTTCAGGGAGACGAGCGAAACAGGGAACGGAAACGGCTTGCGCAGCCAGATCCATTCCGAGGATCTTCACGCCCCTCGAGCGGGAGGGATCCCGCTCCAGAAAACCCTTATCGGCCAGGGCTTGCAGGTGTTCGGAGACCGTCTTGGTGCTCTTGATCCCGAACCGCTCGCCGATCTCCCGAATCGAGGGTTGGTAGGTGTTCGTACGCAGGTACGACACCATAAAGTCAAGGATTCTCTCCTCGAGTTCGGTCAAATTCGGGAGCATCCAGATCTCCGATGCCTGAATGTCTCGCCCAGAGAAAAGGGCCAAGAAGCTCGGTGAAAAACGGGTCGGATCGCTATCCTAATGTGCCTTGTTCCGCGGTGTCAAGAAAGACTTTTGTTTGACCTACTCCAGAGGGAGCTTTCCGGAGCGCAATATGTTTACGGCCGTCCCGATGCGGTCCAGCGACCGCTCCCGCCCCAGGAGAACCAGGACGTCGAAGATGCCCGGGCTGGCCGACGAGCCCGTGAGGGCCAGTCTCAACGGCTGAAAGAGATTTCCGGCACCCACCTCCATTTCCTCGGCCAGGCGCCGTGAAACCTCCTCCAGCGAGGCCTGATCCCAGGGCGCGCCTGCCAGGCTTTCCTGGAGGCGGGCCAGCCGCTCCGCTGTGCCCTCAGGATCTTTGGCCCAGTGCTTTTTCACCGCCTTTGG
>JBDRDQ010000380.1:0-6012 GCA_043820695.1 Gemmatimonadota bacterium
TTTTGTGAGCCCTCGGGTCCAGGGGTTCCACGGAAATGGCTCCGGAGGTCTCCACGAGGACCGTGTAGCCTCGATCCAGAAGTTCGGTTGCAAGGCGGAAGGCGTTGGAGTGGATCAGGGGTTCTCCTCCCGTGATTTCCACCAACGGGCAACCTAAGTCCAGTACCTGTTTCAGGATCCCCTCGATGGAGAGCTTCTCCCCGCCGTGAAAGGAGTACTCGGTGTCACACCAGACGCAGCGGAGGGGACAGCCGGTGAGTCGAACGAAAGTGCAGGGGAGTCCTGCCCAGGTGGACTCTCCCTGAATGGAGTGGAAGATCTCGGTGACGCGAAGGTACTCCTGGTCGATCACTGGTCTTCTTTGGCGCCCTTGTTCGCCTTCGGCCAGAGGAATCCGAGAGGGGACTCCTGGATTACGCTTCCGGCGAAGAAGAGCATGTTGGCCGGGCGTTCCGCCAAGCGCCGCATCAGGTAGGGGTACCAGGATTCCCCGAAGGGCACATAAACCCGGACATTGTAGCCGTCCTTGCGAAGCTCCTGCTGGAGATCCCGCCGCACACCGTGGAGCATCTGGAACTCGAAACGATCCGGTCGGATCCCTTCCTTCCGAACGAATCCGATGAGAGTGTCGATGATCTCGTCATCGTGAGTGGCCAGTGCGGGGTAGTTTCCGTCCCTGAGCAGGGCCTTGGCGACCTCCACGTAGTTCTGGTCCACCTTCCGTTTGTCCTGAAACGCCACTTCAGGCGGCTCCGCATAGGCTCCCTTGCAGAGACGGACCCTGGCTCCCAGCTCGTTCATACGGAGAGCATCGTCCATGGTCCGCCTCAGGTAGGATTGGAGGACCGTACCCATGTTCCGATAACCCTCGGCCCAGAGTTCTTCAAACGGATCCAGGGTAGCCTGGGTCCACTCCGATGATTCCATGTCCCAGCGGATGAAGATGTTGTGTGCCTTCGCCCGGTCCATGATTTGCCGGAGGTTCTGCTTGAAGAATTCCTTGCCGATCTCCAGCCCCACCTGAGTGGGCTTCACCGAGATGTTCCCTTTCAGATCCTGGGCTACGAGTCCGTCCAGGATCTCGAGGTAGACGGCTACCGCGGCCTTTGCGGTCCGTTCGTCGTGCTCGGCTTCGCCCAGGTAGTTCCCTGTGACGGTCAGCTCTATGGCGTTGGCCTCCTGGGCTGCCCGAAGGAAATCCTCCACGCGCTCCCCGGGCACGAACCTGGAGCTCATGCGGCGAAGAGGCGTCTTGGTGACGACAGCCTTCACGGCGGTGGATTCGCTCAGGAATATCAGAACTTTTCTTAGCATCATTCGGTCTCTTCTTGCCGGCGCAGGATCGCCTCCCGGAGGTGGTCGTTGATCTCCAGGAGGGTGAGGGCCCCGAGTGCGGCCATGACCTCTTCCCGGCTTGTTCCGTGGAGGAGTATGGGGGTTTCGAGGTGCCCTACGATTCCGGCCCCAGTCTCGGCCCACCGGGGGAATACAAGATAGCCGGAGAAGGGCGCCTGCAGGTTCGGGGTCTTCTCGACCTCCAAGGAAACCGTGTAAGGGTATCCATCGGGGCCATCGAAGGCCGGGGGTCGGTTGTGGTGCCCGAGATAACCTCCCAGCGTGCTGTCGGCCGGAGAGACGGCTTTTTGGGGGCCGTTCTCGGTCCGGTCAGGATGGGGGACACCACTCATCGGACTCCTTGGGCTCACCAGTTGATGTTTCGACGAAAACAAGGTAGAAGAGGGGGTCGGTGAAGGACAGATCCCGGAGGAACCTCCGGTCGGGGACCCGGCGTCGTTTGTCCTGCCTCGATCCATCCTGTACTCTTTGAGCCGGGAGAAAAGTCATGAAAGCAGCAGTCTTCTCCGAATTCGGTGGTCCGGAGGTCGTTCGGTTGGACGACGTCGAGACCCCGGAGCCGGGCGCCGGGGAAGTCCGGATCGCGGTCCGGGCGGCGGCCATTAACCACCTGGATCTTTGGATCAGGCGTGGCCTTCCCATCAAGATCATCATGCCCCACATCGGAGGATCCGACGTAGCCGGTGTGGTGGATGCCGTGGGCCCGGGGGTTTTCGGGGTCGATGCTGGGACCAGGGTGGTGGTGGATCCTTCTCTGGAATACGACTGGTATGACGGGGTCTCCTCCGGCCCGGACCTTCCCCAACGGGAGTTCCGGATCATCGGTGAGCACACTCAGGGGGGCTTCGCCGAATTCTGTGTGGTTCCGGCCACCAACCTCGTGGAGATTCCGGAAACGGTTTCCTTCGAGACGGCTGCTGCCGCCAGTTTGGTGGGTGTGACCGCCTGGCGGGCCTTGATGATCCGAGGGGGGCTGCGGGCTGGGGAGAAGGTTCTCATTACAGGTGCCTCCGGAGGTGTGTCCACCATAGCCATCCAGATAGCCCGCCTGGCGGGGGCCCAGATCTTCGCGGTGACGAGCGGAGCCGAGAACATGGAAAGGGTCCGGGAGCTGGGGGCTCACGTCGTGTACGATCGGAATCAGGTAGACTGGGGGAAGGAAATCTTCAAGGACACGGGCAGAGAGGGTGTGGACCTGGTTCTGGATGCGGTTGGGCAGGCTGTCTGGCCTTCTTGCCTTCGAGCCTTGGGGGTGGGAGGAAGGCTCGTGACCTTCGGAGCCACCACCGGCGCCGCCGGAGATACCGAGATACGCATGGTCTTCTGGAAGCAACTCTCCATTCTGGGATCCACCATGGGGAGCCCGAAGGATTACCGGAACGCCATGAAGCTCGTGTTTCAGGGGAGGGTTAAGCCGGTTGTCCATGCGGTTCTTCCTTTGGCCCAGGCACGGCGGGCCCACGAGATGCTCGAGGCGGGGGAGGTGTTCGGGAAGCTGGTTTTGACGCCGTGAGGAAGCTCTTGGCATGGATCTGAAGGAAGCCCAAGCCGGAAAGCCCCAAAAGGCCCGAAGAGCCGGATCAGGAGTTGGCCATGGAGTTGGCCGACGTCCTCTTTGTCCTCCTGGTGATCGCCAACGAGCAGAAGGTCGATCTGGATGAAGCCCTCTCAAGGGTTCTCGAGAAGTACCGCGCTCGGGACAGCGATCGGTGGGCCAGAAGAGAAGAGGGTTGAGGGAACGTCCCACCATTTTACGAAGGGGCCACGCATGCTCGAGAGGATCATTCCGGTAAAACGGGAGGAGTGGGGGCCGGTGCTCCTGGCCACGGCCTACGGCTTTTTCATCCTCTTCAGCTACTACATTCTGCGAGCCGTCCGGGACGAGATCAGCGTAGCCGACCGCGGGAACCTTCAGTTCCTGTGGACCGCCGTCTTCCTGGTCATGCTCCTGGCAGTTCCTCTCTACTCCACCTTCGTGTCGAGGTACTCCCGGGGGGTCTTCATCCCCTGGGCCAACCGGTTTTTCGGCGTGAATCTGCTCCTCTTCTATGCAGCTCTGGAGTTCCTCCCCCTGGAAGCCCGCCCTTGGATCGACAGGGTCTTCTACGTGTGGGCCAGCGTCTTTGCCCTGTTCGTAGTGGCGGTGTTTTGGGGGTTCATCGTCGACCTCTTCCGCAACCAACAAGGGAAGAGGGTGTTCGGCTTCATCGCGGTAGGGTCCTCCCTGGGAGGGATCGCCGGCTCTTTTCTGACCACTCAGATAGCCAGCTTGGTTCCCGTCTTCGTACTTCTTCTGCTGGCGGCGATTCCTCTGGAGGTGGCGGCATGGTTGGCCTGGCTTCTTCATCGGAGGGCCGGAGTGGGTCAGACCACCCTGCGGGTTGAGGAAAAGGAGCGGATTCCGGGCACGGCGTGGAGCGGAATCGGACTTGTGCTCCGGTCTCCCTACATGGGGATGATTGCAGCCTACATTTTCCTTATGACCTTCGCCTCCACCATTCTCTATTTCCAGCAAGCCGACTTGGTGGGCCAGGCCTTTGGGGCCGACCGGGGGGCCAGCAGGGAGTTCCTGGCCTGGATCGATTTTTACACCAATATCCTGACCATTCTCGCCCAGGGTTTTCTAGCGGCACACCTGCTCCGGTGGCTGGGAATCGGGCTCAGCCTCGCCTTCCTTCCAGCCCTGGCGTTTCTGGGCTTTCTCAGTCTGGGCACATACCCCCTCCTAGCGGTTCTGGTGGCTCTCCAGGTCCTTTATCGAACGGGCCGGTATGCGGTGGCCCGGCCGGCCCGGGAGGTCCTCTACACCGTAGTGGGCCGGGAAGAACGCTACAAGTCGAAGGCCTTCATCGATGCCGCCGTCTACCGGGGCGGCGACCTGGTGAACGGGTGGGCCTACACCGGGCTGCAGGCTCTGGGGCTCGGCGTAGGGGCGATCGCGTTGGTAGCGGTCCCGGTCATGGGCGTCTGGGTGGCCGTCGGCCTCTTCCTGGGGCGGGCACAGGAAGAACGGAGGAAGAGTGGGGTGGACGAGGATCCGGCGCCAGCGGTCTAAAGTGCCTCGTGGGCCGGGCACTCACCCGATGGGGATCTTCATCCCCAAACTCACGATGGGCCAATACTTCAGATAGGGCGCGCCCTCGTCCTCGATGTTCTGGATCTCCTTGTCGAGGTCTTGCTGAAACCCTGGGAGACTGGCGATTGGGCCCGAAGCCTGCATGGACACATCCGGGTCCCCGACGAAAGCTACCCCCAGATCGAGAAAGAACCCGAAGCCACCCTGAGTGTGGTTTCCAAAGCCCAACCCCACGAAAGGGGCCGTGGATTTCGTCACCAAGCTCCCGTGGAGCGTTCCCGCCTCGTTGTACTCATTGTCGCCGATCTCGAGGCTCCCAGCCTCAGCCAGGTCACCGGAATCCAGCTCGAAGTCTCCACTTCGAAACATGATTCCGGCCATGAGGCGAAACGACCCCCCCGACGGGTAGAAATCGATCCCCAGTGTCCCCGTAATGGAGGGAGGGGTCACCGTATATTCGACCTGGTCGTAATCCCCGTTGAACTCGACAAAAAACGATCCAAGACCACCCCTGACCGCCAAATTCTCGGAGATCCCCAGGGCTGCCTCTGCCCCGAACCCCAGGGATCCGGCCCGGCCTGCGATGCCGAACGCTTGTGCCGATAGAGCTGGGGTTGCTGAGAGAAGAGCGACGAGAATACCGAGGAGGGCGTGCGTTTTCATGGGATTTCGTCGAAGTCGGAGTGATCTGGAGACAAGACTCCGCAGACCCGATCACGCCGGAGGGCCGGAGGAGTGCCGCTTCTCATAAGATAGGTCAATCGGAATCAGCCGGGGAAGCTCTTCAACCTCTCCAGGAAAAAGCCGATCTCCCCTTCGGTGTTATAGAAGTGGGGACTCACCCGAACGTGCCCGGGGCGATGATCCACGATGATGCCGGCCTCGGCGAGGTGGGCGACGGCGCCCGGGGGGTTGGGGTGCTGCACCATTACGATGGCGGATCGGCGTGCCGGGTCGTCGGCTACGGTGAGGCGGAAGCCGGCATCATCGCACCCTGCCAAAAGGTTTTCCGTGAGTGCCCGGTTCCGCGCCTCGATGACCTCCATCCCCACCTCATCGATGATCTCCTGGCCCCCCAGAGCGGTATGGACGGTGGGGAGGGCCGGTGTTCCCATTTCGAATCGTCTGGCGTCGTCGTGGGGTTGAAAATCACGGATGTCGAAATCGAAGGCGTTTCGTGCGCCGAACCAACCGGTGATCCGGGGGTGTAGCTCGGGGATCAAATCGGGACGGACGTAGAGGTACGAGAGTCCGGGGCCGCCGCAAAGCCATTTCAAAGGCCCCGCCGTATAGAAATCCACACCGGCGTCGGTTACCGAAAAGAAGACCTGTCCAGCCCCGTGATATCCGTCGATGAGGCAATAGGCGCCGGAATCATGAGCGATCTTCGCAAGCTTCCCGATGTCCTGCACGAACCCGGTGGCGAAGAATACGTGGCTCGTTGCCAGGAAGAGGGTGCGTTCGTCCACTGCGTCGGCGAACTGGCCCGGGTCCATACCGATCCCGTCGGGGGAGGGGAGAACCACCACTTCGATGTCGGGTTTGACGGCCCACTGATAGCCCAGGGTAGGGAAATCCAG
>JBDRDQ010000381.1:0-6063 GCA_043820695.1 Gemmatimonadota bacterium
GGCAACACCTTTCGCTGACACGACTCTGTTCCGGGTCCAAAACGACTCTCTGACCGTTCCAGGTCCAGAGGCATACCCTGACCTGGTGGGCCGAACCTTCAGCGAGCTCATGGAGGAGTACGCGGTGGCCGTAATGCTGAACGGAACCCAAGCGCCAGCCCCAGCTAGGGCGTTCACCAGCGTCGATTTTCCGTCGGCCATGTCCTCGACTGAGGTGTACAGCGAAGCCTATCGGCCTCTGGGGCCGTATCCGTGGCCCGTGACCATGACCGGAGCTGGCGCCGGAAGTGTCTCCCTGGAGACGGCTACCTACAGGGGGCCAATGGGGGAGTCGGGTCTTCGAGTCCACGATTTCACCTCGAACGGCACGGGGCAGGGCGCAGAGGTCACCGTGTTCGCTCCGGCTGGGGCCCGAGTTGTTGTCGTGCGTTTGAGGTGAGATCCGACCAATCCTACCGACCTTTAACCTACCACTTCAGTTCCGCCATCTCCGACCAGGGAACGACGCGGATGCCCTGTCGGCGTTGTCTCACGCTTCCCCCATAGACAAGGCGAAGCTCGGTCTGCGGAGGCGGGTCGGCTGAGCCCAACAAACGCCCCAATGTCTCCAGTTCGCGGAAAAAGTCCGGCACTACGGTGGATCCAGCCTTGCACTCGGTTCCTACTACCCTGGACGCTTCCTCCAGAATGATATCCACCTCCATCCCTTTGTCGTCCCGGAGTTGTTCCGGTTCATGGATCCCTAGCAGATGACACACCAGGCCACTGTCGAAAAAGTGGACCTTAGGCGCTTTGACCACTCTTTTCCGGAGATTCCGGTGCCAGGCCGGGAGCCGGAAGAGGAGGAAACTGGCCTCCAGCACGGAAACCCAGGATCGGACCGTGTTGTGGGAGATTCCGCCGTCTCCTCCCAAGCGGGAGAGATGGAGCTCAGAGCCGGTTCGGCCCGCAATCAAACGGAGAAAGCAAGTGAAGGCTTCCAGATCCGTGACCGCCAAAACCTGCCGGACATCCCTCTGCACGTAGGTCGCGACATAGTCGGCCAGCCAACGCCGCGCATATTGTCAATAGGATTTACAATATGCGCGACGGGGAGGGGCGTCATATGGACCCTACCGACCAGTCCTCCACTTCTAGCCCTGGCACTCGCATGAACTCCCGAAGGTTGCTGGTCACAAGTGTGAGGCCGTGGCTCAGGCAGGAGGCCGCGATCCAGAGGTCGTGGGCCCTGATGGGTCGGCCCTGGGCAGCGAGATCGGCCCAAAGCCGGGCATGCATCCGGGCAGTCGCGATCTCGATGGGGAGAAGGGGGAAGCTCCCAATGACCCCTTCCACGAATGCGGACCGCCGAGCCCTCACCCCCCGATCTCTCGCCCGATGCACTCCGTGAAGAAGCTCGTTTGCGGTGACCACGGAAAGAAAGAATGCTTCTTTCTCCCGGCCCTTCACCCGCCCCTCGAGGTTGACTCTGCCCCGCTCATGGTCGAGGAGGATGGAGGCGTCGATCAGGACTCCCATGGATCCACCCCCGACAGGGGCGCCAGGCCCTCAACAGCCTCCGTCAGCTCCCGGGCCAGGGCCTCACTCTCTTCCGGATCCAACCGGGGAATGTCGGCCATGAGCCCCGGGAGATCCCCCAGCCTCCCTGCCTGAGGGACCGGAACCATTCGGGCGACGGGCCGCCCACCCCGCTCCAGGACGAAGTGCTCGCCTCTATAGGCGATGCGGTTGATGAGATCCGCAAAATTCCGCACGGCTTCAGTGACGGAGATCGTACTTTTCATGACCCGGCCTCGGGGGACTGAGGGCATTGCGAATAATGAGAATCATAAAATCATATTCTATGATTTACAATGCTCTTCATCCTCGAAGCATGAAGACCGGCACAATCCGGCCTCAAAGGCCGCTGCTTCCTGTTTCCCCACCCCCACCCCTCACCGGATAGTCGAACCTCCTGTTCGGATACGGCGGCGGCGGCGGTACCGGCCGGGGATCCTCGGCGATCTTCTGTTTGAGATACCGGATGGCTGCTTCGAGTTGAGCGTCCTCACCGTTGAAGGTGGCGTGGGGAAGGTTGTCTACCTCAATGTCGGGGATGACCCCGATCTGCTCGATGAGCCATTTCCCTTCCGGGCCATAGACGCCCGTCATCGGGGCCCTGGCCAGACCACCGTCGCTGAGGGTGTTCGACGAGGAGAGCCAGATCTCGCCTCCCCAGGTCCGCATTCCGATGACCGCCCCAAGGCCCAGTCGGCGGAAACCGTCGGCAAAGGCCTCTCCGTCCGAGGCGGTGTTCTGGTCCACTAGGACCACCATGTGTCCGCGGAAGGCGTATTGCATGTTCCAGGTGGAATTCCCTGCCCGGTCCTTCCAGTACATCCAGGCCTCCCGCATGAGCTTCTCGAGAATGATGCTGTCGATGTTCCCGCCGCTGTTTCTGCGGACGTCTATGATGAGCCCCTGCCGGTCGAAGACGGGGTAGAAGTTCCGGTAGAACTCGTTGATGTTCCCGCCGCTCATGGCCCGGAGGTGGAGGTACCCTATCTGGCCATCGCCTTCATCCTCCACCTGCAACCGGCGGGTGTACTCCCAATCCGCATACCGAAGGTTCGACTCCCCGAAGGTGGGGGTCACCATGACGTCTCGGCTTTCTCCCCCCGCCGCTGACTGCACCCGGAGCCTGACCTGCCGGGTCTGATTCCTGAGTAGTGCCCCGATGTCCCAGACTGAGAGAACGTCCTGGCCGTTCACGGCGAGGATGATGTCTCCTTCCGAGATTCCCAGGTCAGGGTCGGCCAAGGGGGACATCTCGTCGGGGTAGTCGGGGTCGTGCCGGTAGATGTACTCGATACGGTATCCGCCCTGTTCCGGAGACCGTACCAGGCGTGCACCCAGTGACGCGACCCGGACGTTGTCCTCCCCGGAGCGCGTGTCCCCGCCTCGAACGCTGGTGTGAAGGGCGCTGAGCTCGCCTACCACTCGCCCGATGATGTCCGACAGCTCGTCTCTGGTCGTCACCCGGTCAACCAGAGGGAGGTATTTGTCCCGGATGCCCTCCCAATCAGTCCCATGCATTCCCGGGTCATAGAAGTAGTCCCGCTCCAGACGCCAGGCGTCGACGAAGAGCTGCCGCCAGTCCTCCCGAACGTCGATCGGGAAGGTCCATCCCGATAGGTCCACTTTGTGGTCGTTGAGCTGACTCACGCGGCTGGCCTTGGCGTCGACCACGAAGGCGTCGTTGGATTGCCTGACCAGGAGCTTCTTTCCGTCGGCCGACATCTCGAATCCGGAAACTCCTTCGGCTACGACGGTTAGTTCCGGCTCTTTTTCATTTTCGATGGCAATGGCAGTGAGGCGGCCACCGCCTCGCTGACCCACGTCGCTATCCATGAAGAAAAGGGCGGCGTCGTTCACCGAGAGGTTCCGGTAGTTGCCTGAGCGGACAGGGACCTGCTTGACCCGCGCCATTAGGCCGGAAAGCTCGATCTCCACCGGTCTGGGGGTGGTTTCCTGGCTGGTTCCGCTGGCAGAGCCGCGGCTCGCACCCTCGACGCGGCCTGCCTCACCAGCGTTTTCGCGATCCCTGCCGGATCCGGAGTCATCCCTTTCTGTGAGCTCGTCATCAGCCGCAAACGGTGAACGGAGCCCCGGCCGCAGGGAGACATGGAAGATCTCGTTCTCCTTGTCGAAAAAGGGACCTGGAGCCCTTGGTCCCCAGGGGCTCCCCACCAGGGAGTTGAGGTTCCGGTCGGAAAGGAAGTACAGAAAGTCGCCGGCAGGGTCCCATGCCGGCGCAAAGGAGTTTACCCGGTCGCTGGTGACCAGAGCACGGGTACCGGCCCCGGGACTGTAGAGCCGGATCTGCGTGAAGGTGTTGGGAGCGGCCTTTTCGAAGGCCAGCCAACGACTGTCCGGGGACCAGCTCATCCCCCCAACTCCTTCCCGATCCTCCGAGACCAGCGTCTGCTCTCCCGTGGCCACGTTCAGGATCCAGAGGTCCCGGCTGTTGTCGGTGTAGGCCACCCAGTGTCCGTCCGGGGAAGGGTGGCCCTGGAAACGGAGGATGGCTCCATCGTCGGTCAGGGGCTCTCCCTCTCCAATGCCGTTCGCCGGAAGGGTCACCCACTCCAGTTCCCCAGTTTCGTCGGACAACCCCAGGAGGCGTTCTCCGTCAGGCATGAAGGTCACGTCCCGGTAACGGACGCCGTCCTTCACCGAGGCCTGAACCAGCCGACCACGGTCCACTGGAGCGACGAAAACCCGCCCCCGGGCGGTGATGACCACGCTTTCTCCCTTGGGATGAAGGTGGACGGATGACACGAAGGAGGCGGGGTCATCGACCCACTTTTCCCTCAGTTGGTCAAAATCCGAGGCCAGGGTGATGGGAACGACGCTGGCCTGATCACTGGCGATGTCGTACAGCCAAAGGTCCGCCCCCAGCTGATAGATGATCCTCCCCTGGTCCAGAGCCGGATTCTTCACGTCCCAACCCGAGTGCTGGGTGTGCTGGCGCACGTCGTCTCCGTTTCCGTCCATGGACCAGAGGTTCATGGTCCCGTCCCGGTCGGTGACGAAGTAGACCCGGCCCTGCCATGCCATGGGGGAGTGACTTTCCCCGTCGTAGTCCCCGGTGAGTTCCACGGCCTCAGACGCCCCCTCGACGAACTTCCAAACATCCCGGGCAGTCCCCCCGGTGTAGCGCTTGGTGACGTTGTTGTGGAAGGCAGGCCGCACGAAATACAGGGTTTGGCCGGTCTCGTCATAGGCTCCCTCCGTGGCCGTATAGAGGGGGATCCTATCCTGTCGGTTCTCTTCCAGGTCCAAAGCCACCAACTGGTTCTGGGGAAGGGTGGCGTAGTGGGTGGTTGTGTATACGAGGCGGCCGTCGGGGGTCCAGGTAGTGGCGTTGGACGCTTCCCCCTCGTAGGTCCGTCGCACCGGCAGTCCACCACCCAAAGGCATGGTGTACAGCTCCGTGGGCCCCTCGTACTGGGCGGAGAAAGCCAGGGTAGACCCGTCCGGTGAGACTCTTGGGAAGCGCTCCTCCCCGGGGTGGGTGGTGAGGCGTTGGGCCACGCCTCCGGTCACCGGGACTCGCCACAGATCTCCCTCTGCGGCGAAGACCACGATACTCCCGTGGAGATCCGGGAACCGGTACAGGCCGAGACCTTCCTGCGCCTGCCCCGATGCCTGGGCCGGCGGAACGGACAAAGCACCAAGGAAGAGGAGAGCGACCAACCTTGACATGGGATTCCTCCGGGATACGGACGGCGAAAGACAGGACTCCTTGTATTTGAACAAGGCGGTAGCGTATGTCCAGGGAGGTTGGGCGGCAACACTGGCAGGTTGCTTCTCAATCTTGCGAACCGAGCCCCTTTCCCTCACCGTGACTCCATTATGAGAAACTCCTACACGTTACCCCGGTTCCGGCGGGCGTTCCCCGTGGCCCTTGTCCTCCCACTGGCCCTCATCGTCGGGGCTGGCACCCTCATGCTGAATGGATGTGGCGGGGATGTCCCCGAAGAGGTGGACGGCCCTCCGCCCAACCCCCTTCTCCAACCCCGGAACTTCACCGAGACGGCCCCGGAGACCTTCGTGGCCCGATTGGAGACCACGAAAGGAGTCATTCGGATCCAGGTGACCCGTGAGTGGGCGCCCCGGGGTGCCGACCGGTTCTACAACCTGGTGAAGGCCGGCTACTACGACGGCGTGACCTTCCACAGGGTCATCGACGGGTTCATGGCCGAGTTCGGGATTCACGGCGACCCGTGGGTGAATGCCGCCTGGCGCCAGGCTACCATGCCGGACGAGCCCCTGAGAAAACCCAACACCCGGGGGCGGGTGAGCTACTCGAAGAGCGAGCCCGACACCAGAACGGTTCAGGTTTTCATCAACACCGACGAGAACCGGAGTCTGGACGGCCAGGGCTTCTCGCCCTTCGGTGAGGTCGTAGAGGGGATGGACGTGGTTGACGCACTCTACTCAGGGTACGGCGAGAGCCCGACCCGGGGTGGGGAAGGAGTGTATGCGGCCATGGCCATCGCCCGGGGGGACGAGTACCTG
>JBDRDQ010000382.1:0-2420 GCA_043820695.1 Gemmatimonadota bacterium
CCTGGACACCCAGTACGACGAGATCCGGTCCATGGTGGAAGTCGGTGAGGAAGTGGAGCTGGAGTTCGATATCCGGAACTGGTTCAAGATGGGGCCCATCAAGTATCACAACATCCTGGGAGTGATTCCGGGAACCACCTACCCCGACGAGTACGTGATCCTGGGTGGTCACTTCGACTCCTTCGATGGCAGCACGGGAGGGGTGGACGATGGGTCGGGCTTCTCACCTGGCATGGAGGCCATGCGCCTCATCAAAGCGGCCGGCGGGGCCCCCAAACGATCCATTGCCATCATTCTCTTCGCCGCCGAGGAGAACGGGTTGGTGGGATCTCAGGCCTGGCTGGCGGAAAACCCGGACCTCCAACCGAAGATCGTCACCATGATCAATCGGGACGGAAGCCCCAGCGCCATCACCGGGGCCGTGGTGCCACCCGGGTGGTATGGAGATCTGGAGAGGATCTCGGAGCCTCTGGTGGAGCTGAACCCCAAGTGGCCCTTCGAACTGAGTCAGAACGACTACCCGAGCCTCAAGCCTGTGACTCCCGGAGGCACCGACGCGTCGTCCTTCTCCATGGTGGGAATCCCCACCTTCCGCTTCAGCACCGAGACGGATTACTCCTACAGTCGGGCATGGCATACCCTCTACGACCTCTACAGCGAGTTGGTGCCCTACACGGAGCATCAGGAGCATTCAGCCCTGGTGACGGCCGTGGTGGCCTATGGCATAGCCAACCTGGATGAGCCACTCACACGGGAAGGGTCCTACCTACCCGATGGGATCTTCGCAGATATCACGACGACCTCAGGAGCACGGGTGATCGCGAGCCTCGATTACCGGAATGCGCCCCTTCAGGCGGCCAACTTCATGCGGCTGTTCGAGGGTAGCGGAGGCGAGGCTCCCGGTGGAGGACGCGGTGGTCCCACGAGCCCCCCGGTGGGGATGATCGCAGATGTGGGAGGCGGACGGATCAACGCTGTCGTCGACTCCGAGATTCAGAAGTCGGTGGTGGTGGCCGAACTTCCCCTGAATCCCAATCCTGCCGTGAAGCACGATGGCCCTGGGGTTCTGGGGCTGTCGGGTCCGAGCAGCTTCTACCTCACCCTGGATGGAGACCCGGGGTTGGACGGGAGATTTACGGCCCTTGGCCGCATCGTGGCCGGGGCTCACGTTCTTGGTGACATTGCGGCCGGCGATCAGATCCGGAGTGTCAGGATCCTTCGGTCCGGCGAGGCAGCCCGGGCTTTCAAGACGGACGATGAGGCATTTCAGAGTCTCTTCCGGGGACGGTAGGTTGGAAGTATGAGAATTCTGGTTGCGGAAGATGAAGGCGTCTCGCGGGTGGTCCTCAGCACCAAGCTGAAGGAGCTGGGGCATGAGGTGATCGAAGCCCACGACGGCTCCGAGGCTTGGTCTCGCTACCAAAAGGAGCTTCCCCGGATCATCATCACGGATTGGATGATGCCGGGAATGGATGGGGGGGACCTATGCCAGCTTGTCCGGGCCCAGGTGGACCGACCCTATTCGTACATCGTCGTCCTCACCTCCCTGAGTGGGAAGGGGAGCTACTTGGAGGCCATGGACGCCGGGGCTGACGACTTCCTTACCAAACCGGTGGATATGGACGAGCTGACGGCCCGGCTTCGCGTCGCGGAACGCGTCCTGGCGCTACAGACCGAAGTTCAGCTCATGCAACGGCTCCTCCCCATCTGCATGGATTGCAAGAAAATCCGGGACAAGGACGCGTCCTGGGAGGACCAGTCTTCCTGGCAGGAGCTGGAGGCTTTCGTCGCCGAACATACGGACGTCCAGTTCTCCCACGGAATCTGCCAGGAGTGCTACCAAAAACGGTTCGAATCCGAACTGGACAGTTAAGAAATACCGAAATCCCTCCTACCGATCAGAAAGAATCGAAAAGCTGTTCCATCCGGGTGCGCATGGTTGCGTCAGGGAGGCGACCCTTTGCGGCGCCCAGGTTGTCGGCCAGGTGCTCCACGTCGGTGGTGCCCGGAATGGGGCAGGTCACCGCCGGATGGGAGATGAGGAATTTCAGGCAGAACTGGGCCCAGGAAGTACAATCGAACTCAGCAGCCCACTCCGGGAGTTCCTTGTCGGCCAACAGCCCGAACACGCTCCCGCGACGTCCGCCAAAGGGGACGTTGAGCATCACGGCGATTCCACGATCCAGAGCGAGCGGAAGGACGGTGTCTCCCGCATCACGTGCCCCGATGGAGTAGTTCACCTGAACAAAATCCAGGGGCTCGCGCCGCATGATCTCCATGAGGGCTTCGTGGGCCCCGGTGCTGGAAGTGGTGACCCCGATGTAGCGGATGCGCCCCGCATGCTTCCACTCCTTCATGACCGGGAGAATAGCGTCCGTCCCATTCAGGTTGTGGACCTCCATGAGGTCGATCATGTCGGT
>JBDRDQ010000383.1:0-3390 GCA_043820695.1 Gemmatimonadota bacterium
CCAGGCCGCCGCCCGACATATGCAAAAGCCCGAGGTGCAAGAGGCGGGAGGGGGACGCATCGTGAACTTCGGTTCGGTGTCGGGCCTGCGCGGGCGCGGGGAACTGACCGTTTACGGGGCCTCGAAGGCCGCGGTGATGAATATGACCATGTCCCTTGCCCAAGATTGGGCGCCCTCCGGCATTCGGGTGAACGCCTTGGCCCCCGGGCAGTTCGACACGGACATGGGGGAGCCGGTCATCGGGGAGCCCGCCAAGCGGGAGGCTTTCATCCGCCGCGTGCCCCTGGGGCGCGTGGCCCGTCCGGAGGAGATCGGCGCCCTCGTGGTGTATCTTTGCGCCGAAGCCTCCGCCTACGTCACCGGTTCGGTGTTCCCGATCGACGGGGGGCTAACTCTGCTCTGAGCGTGAGGGGGCGGTGGAGACGATCCGGTTGGAACGGCGATTCCGGGGAGCCCGCATCTCGGTCGAGGCCCGGCGGGTGGGAGAGGACCTGTGGGTTCTTCTCGCCGGTGGCTTCCGCCCCCATGTCGGCTCGGTGATCCTGGCGGTCCCCCGCCCCAGCCTGCGGGATCCGGGGAAGATCTCATCCACCTCCAGCGTCCTGAACCGCCCGGGCCACATGGACGAGCGGCCGGGGCGCGCGCTCGCCGAGCGGCTGGCCGCCTCGCTGGAGGTCCCCGTGGGGCTCGCCTGCGGGATTCACTTCGACGACCTCGAGCCCGCCGACATCGAACGTGTCGAGTCCCTGTGCGCAGAATTAGGAGAAGAACTTCTCGGGAAGCTCGGGAAGGGGTCGGCATAGAATTCCCGGGGGGAGCTTTCAGTTCGCCCGGGAGATCGGGTGTTTCCGTTTCCTGTCCCGATCTCGCGCCGGCCGACCTGGAATTCTCTGTCCCCACTCCGCTCAGGGAGTTCCTGCCGCCAGGGACAGGTTCTGTGTCTCGTCGTCGGCGAGATCCCTCAGAAAGCTCTTGAACCACCAGTCCGAGGTGTGGAGGCGGACTTGCTCCAAGAGCTTCCGGTGGCGCTCCACCCGCTCTCTTCGAGGCATGGAAAGCGCCCGGTGGATTCCGTCCGCCACGTCCTCGGGCAGGTACGGGTTCACCAGGACGGCTTCGGCCATTTCCTCCGCGGCTCCGGCGAAGCGGCTCAGGACCAGCACCCCCGGGTCGTCGGGATCCTGGCAGGCGATGTACTCCTTGGCCACCAGGTTCATGCCGTCGCGGAGGGGGGTGACCAGGCATACGTGGGCGCCCCGGTAGAAGATCCCCAAGCGCTCCTGGGGATAGGAACGGTACAGGTACCGGATGGGAACCCGGTCGTGTTCTGAGAATTCGCCGTTGATCCTCCCCACCAGGGACTCGACGACGCGTTTCTGCTCGATGTACTCGGGCACGCGCGTTCGGGAGGGCGCGCAGATCTGGGCCATCCACACTCTTCCGCGGTAGTGGGGGTAGCTGCGGAGCAAGGCCTCGAAGGACTGGATCCGCTGGGGAATGCCCTTTGTGTAGTCGAGCCGGTCCACCCCCAGGATGAGGCGGCGATCATCCCCCGGCTCCCGCAACCCCCGCTGGCGTCCGCTGGAACCCGCCGCGGCGAAACCGGCGAACCTGTCGGGGTCCACTCCGATGGGGAAGATCCCCACTCGCTGGCTTTGCTCACCCGCCCGGAGGAAGGTCCCGTCCCAGGAAGCGTGCAGGATGCGCTGGGCCGCGTACGCATAGTTATCCCGGTAGGTGCGGGTGTGGAAGCCGACCAGGTCGTAGTCGAGCATGGCCCGCAGGAAGCGGGTGGGCTCCGGGAGGATCTGCCAGATGTCGTAGGAGGGGAAGGGCACGTGGAGGAAGTAGCCGATCCGCCCGGTGTGGCCGGCCCTCCGCAGTTCCTGGCCGAGCAGGAAGAGATGATAGTCGTGCACCCACACCATGTCCCCGGGCTCGAGGTAGCGGAGAAGATGCCGGGCGAACCGGGCGTTCACCTGGCTGTAGATGCGGTCCTCGGCGCGGCTGATGCGCACCCGACCCTGGAAGCTGTGGAGCAGAGGCCAGAGGGATCGGTTGCAGAAGCCGTTGTAGTAGGCGTCCACCTCCCGATCGCTCAGGTCGATGCCGACGATTCGGTTCTTCCCGCTCTCCCAGGAGACGGGAGGACCCTCGCCCCGCTGGCTGGTCTTGCCGCTCCAGCCGAACCAGATCCCCCCCCCGGACACGTCCAAGGCGGAGATGAGGGCAGAGGCCAGGCCGCCGACCTCTTGCGACCTCGACCTGGAACCTTTCTCAGGCATCGGCGGGAGGCGGTTGGAAACCACCACGAGCTTGCTCATGTTCGCCTCCTCTTCCGGGGCCGGCGAGATAGCGCCGGTAGGCGGCTCACTCGGAGAGGGATGGGCACTGCGGCTCGAGGTTCTCTCGGTGTGGGTGCCCGGGCTTCTGCCTCCCCCCATGAATAGGGAGCGCCGACCTCCGTGGATCTCGAGCGGCTTGCCCCCAACGAACCGCCCTGTGGCCGAAGGGTCCAAGGAAAGAGTCTGCGCGCGGAAGAGAAGAAGGAATCACCGCGCGGCCGACCCCGGTGTTTCCCTTCGGCCGCCGAACCGGTTGATAAACGCGAAAAGCGCCCGAAAACAAGAGAGCGCCCCTTCGCGTTCTGGTGAAGGGTGAATTCGCCCTCCACGTCCCGACCGAATTACTTCGTGGATGTCTTATCGCTGAAAGGAACGGAAGGACGATCCTTGATTAAGTTTCTCATAGAAGTGGCCGTGCGCCAAGGCGCGTCCAGGAAGGGCGGAAACGGCAAGAGCGCGAACTGACGCATTGACGGTCCCGGGGCTCTTTGCTAGCGTCCCCACCGGGGAGACTCGGAGTTCTCCATTGCTTCGCCACCAACCTTCGGCATACCGCATTCTCCAATTGGAGGTCCAAGTCCCATGGCATCTCCTCTGTCCATGACCGATCCCGAAGTTTTCGCCGCGATGGAGAACGAGAAGCGCAGACAATCGGATGAGCTGGAGCTAATCGCCTCTGAGAACTATGTCAGCGCGGCCGTGCTGGAAGCGGCCGGAGGGGTGATGACCAACAAGTACGCCGAGGGCCTTCCCGGGAAACGCTATTACGGCGGGTGCGAGAACGTGGACGTGGTCGAGGCCCTGGCCATCGAGCGTGCCAAGAAGCTCTTCGGCATGGATCACGCCTGTGTCCAGCCCCACAGCGGAGCCCAGGCGAATGCCGCCGTTTATTTCGGCCTGCTGGAGCCGGGCGACACCATCCTGGGGATGAACCTTTCCCACGGGGGCCACCTCACCCACGGACATCCGGTCACCTTCTCCGGTCGCTGGTTCAAGGTGGTGGCCTACGGCGTGGATCCGGAGAACCAGGTGGTGGACTTCGAGG
>JBDRDQ010000384.1:0-9053 GCA_043820695.1 Gemmatimonadota bacterium
CCTCCTCCACAGGTGGCTTCGGGAGTTCGAGCCCCACCTGGCCATCGTCAACGCCATCGCCTACAAGGACGTCGTCCGAGGCGCCCTCTATACGCAGCGGATGAACGCCGAACTCTTCTCGGTCCTTGCCGCCTTTGGGCTGACTCTGGCCGGCGTCGGTATCTTCAGTGTCGTGAGCCTATCGGTGACTCGGAGGACGCGGGAGATTGGTGTCCGGAAGGCGATCGGGGCCACGGGTGGGGAGATCAATCGGCTGGTGATTCGGCAGGCCCTGGGTCCGGTGGTGGTGGGGCTTGCCGGAGGCCTGGTGGTCTCTATCGGGGCCTCCAGGCTGGTTCAGAGCATCCTCTTCGGGGTTGAACCGTCCGATCCATTGGGCTTGGTGGGAGGGAGTGTCGTTCTGCTCCTCACCGCAACAACGGCCGCGTACCTTCCCGCCCTTCGTGCCGGGAGGGTGGACCCGGTAAGGGCTTTGAAGGTAGAGTAGCCGATTGTAATGTCTCAGTAGCGAGGCCAACCCAGTAGCGAGGCGAAATCAGTAGCGAGGCCAACCCCTTTGGCGAAGGATGAGAGTCTCTTTGTGAAGATGAATTCCAGGTTCCTCGGAGTCGCCGTTCTTCTCGGCATTCTCGCTTGGATGCTCGATGCCGCCGTCGGTGCCTTCATTTTCCGGGAAGGCGCCTTCTGGGCGCTGGCCGTCTTCTCCGTTCCTCCGGACGCTTTGGTCTTCCGAATCATCGTCCTGGCACTCTTCCTGGGTTTCGGGCTCTTTGTCTCGGACAGCCTGTTCAGGCGGGAATCCAGGGACTGGGAGGCGGCGCACCGGGCCTTCCGAGCGAGTGAGGAATGGTTCCGGGGTTTGGCCGAGCTTCTGCCCGAGCCGGTCTTCGAGGCCGACCTGACCTTCAGACTTACCTACGCGAACCGGCGCGCCTTCGAGATGTTCGGCTACAGCCAGGAGGATTTCGAAGCTGGGCTCTACGGCTTCGACATGCTTATCCCGGAGGATCGAGACAGAGCCGAGGCATCTCTCCGGGACAGGCTGGAGGGGGATGACCCAGGGGCGGTGGAGTATACGGCGGTCCGGAAGGACGGCTCCACCCTCCCGATTCTCTTCCACGCAGCGCTCTTTCGCATCGAGGGTCGCCCCGTAGGCGTTCGGGGGATCGTCATCGATATCACTGAAAGAAAGGGGGCGGAGGAGGCCCTCCGGGAATCCGAGGCCCGTTTCCGGAGCGTCATCCAGCAGTTGAACGACGCGACGTACATCCTGTTCAACGATCGGCTCGACCTGGTCAACCCTCGTTTTTGTGAGATCACAGGGGTCTCACCCGAGGAAGCCGCTGGCGAGGAGTTCCAGTTCTGGGATCTGGTGGCGCCTGAGAGCATTCCCGTGATCCGAAAACGCCAGGAGAAAAGGGAGAGAGGCGAGGAGGTTCCCGGTATCTATGAGTTCGAGATCAAGCATCGAGATGGACGTTGCGTCCAGGTCGAGGCCTCGGTGACGGAGATCGACTATAGGGGCGGGAAAGCGGTCCTTGGCCTGCTCCGAGACGTCACGGAGCAAAAGAGCCTGAAGGAACAGCTTCTCCTGGCACAGAAGTTGGAGTCCATCGGTCGCCTTTCCGGAGGGGTGGCCCACGATCTGAACAACCTGCTCACCCCCATCATCGGGTATGGGGACCTGCTTCTGGGGGAGCTTTCCCTTGACGACGAACGAAGGGAATCGATCAAGGAGATTCTACAGGCCGCCTTCCGGGCCAGGGATCTGGTGCGGCAGTTGTTGGCTTTCAGCCGCCGGCAGACGCTGGAGTTCAGCGCGATTGACCTGAATGGGATGGTCCGGGAGTTCCAGAACCTTCTCCGGCGGACCATCCGTGAGGACATCGAGATTCGGTTCATCCCTACTCCCACGGAGCCAAACATCCGGGGGGATCGAGGCCAACTGGAACAGGTGATCATGAATCTGGCCGTCAACGCCCGGGACGCCATGCCGGAGGGAGGAATCCTCACCATCGAGACCTCAGAGGTGGAGCTGGATGGGGAGTACGCTAGGGCCCATTCCGGCGTAATCTCCGGCCACTATGCTATGCTGTCCTTCAGCGACGATGGTGTCGGCATGGATGCCGAGACCCGTGAGAAGGTCTTCGAGCCCTTCTTCACGACCAAGGAGCGGGGCAAGGGAACCGGCCTCGGACTGGCGACCGTGTACGGAATCGTGAAACAGCATGGTGGAAACATCTGGGCCTACAGTGAGCCAGGGGTTGGGAGTACCTTCAAGTGTTACTTCCCCCTGGCCGATATGCCCTCGGTGGAGCAGGTGGCGCTCCGAAATACCATCACCGACCTGAGCGGCACCGAGACCATCATGATAGTGGAGGACGAGGCGACGGTCCGGGACCTGGCCGTAAGGGTCCTGAACAGTCACGGGTATTCGGTGTTGGAAGCGGAGGAAGGTGAAGCCTGCCTGGTCTTCCTCGGGGACTATGATGGTCCCCTCGACATGCTCCTCACAGATGTCGTGATGCCTGGGATGAACGGCCGGGAACTCCACGGGGAAGTCAGGAGGCTGTTTCCCCAGGCAAAAGTACTTTATATGTCCGGGTATACAGAGGACATCGTCACTCACCGGGGGGTCCTGGACGAAGGGATCCCCTTCATCCAAAAGCCCTTTTCCGTGCAAGACCTGGCCACGAAGGTCCGGGCCGTACTCGAGGAAGATTGACCCCTCCGCGTCGTCTTTATCGCGCCTTCTTCGGCGCCCCTTCCGATTCAGTTACCTTGGCTTGCCCACACACTCCACAACCCCGGGCTCCGCCGGACTGACGGGAGAGCTGGGAGGGATGCCTGACCCTCCATACACTGCGCAGCCGACCTCCGGCGGGTACTCCTCATGAGTCGCTGCGGCCGACCAACCGTCGGGAGTGGCGATGAGGGAGACGGTGACTCCCTCAGACGGTCTGAACCCAAGGACGGAGGGGCTCCCGGAGAAACTCCCGTGGCTTCGGAAGTATTCCGCCTGGAGGGCGATCAGGCCCTCCAGATCCGATTCCATTGCATCGAGGGTCGCAGACAGCGGCGGTTTCAGATTCAGATGTTCCCGGGGAATGATGGTGCTCTCGGGAATCTTCCAAAGAACCCAGGCAAAAAGAAGCAAAGCGCCCAGGAGGAAAAGGCGGCTCCTGCCACCCCCCCCCTTCTTTCTCTTGCCTCTCTTCGCATCCCGGCGCTCGATCGCCCACTTCCCGCATCGGGGGCAACGTACGGTGTCCTCTTCGAGAGAAACCGAGCAGTGAGGGCATGACTTCATGGCTTTGGCACCTCCCGGCGACGCGCGTCCCCAGGTCGTGGATGGTGTCGGGATCCACGTTGAGTGCTCTGACCAAACCAACGGGACCCTATATATCAAGTTTACTACGGAGAGGATTTGTCGGGTACTCTCTTTCTTTGCCGGGAAGGGGCGGGGAAGTCCAGTTTTGGACCGTGCGATTGCCCCAGTCGTCGTCGGGTGGTAAAGATATCAGGCCGAATCGGACCGATGGTACGGAAGAACGGGTTCCCGCCGTACTGCTTTTCTTTTGGGGAGAGACCTTCCATGAAGCGCTTTTTGTCAATGATGGCACTGTTCCTGTGCCTACTGCCGACGGGAGTCGAGGCTCAGACCGCCGGGAGTTTCGAGTGGTTCCCGGGGGGGACGTACGATTCCTCCATACCGGCTCCTGCCTCATTCCTTGGCTATGAGATCGGGCTTGACTTCACGCCCCATCATCGGCTGAAGGCGTACCTGGAGACGGTCGCGGCAGCCAGCGACCGAGTGTCCCTGGGATCGTACGGTGTCACAAACGAGGGTCGGGACCTCATGCTCCTGACTGTCACCAGTCCTGCCAACCATGCCCGGTTGGAGGAGATTCGGCTGAACATGGGCCGTTTGGCCGATCCCCGAGGGGCGGACCAGAGCGAACTGGACGCCATCATTCAGGGGAGCCCGGCGGTGGTCTGGCTGTCGTACAATGTTCATGGCAGTGAGTCTGCCGGGACCGAGGCGGCCATCCTCACCGTCTACCAACTTGCTGCCGGGACCGATGCCGGGACCCAGGCCATCCTTGATGAAGTGGTTGTGATCATCGACCCCCTCTCGAATCCGGACGGCCGGGAGCGTGTCGTGCACAGCTTCCAGAAGCGGCAGGGGATGACCTTCAGCGACAATCCGGATAGTTGGGAGCACGGGTCGGATTGGCCCGGAGGCCGGGCGAATCACTATTTCTTCGACCTGAACCGGGACTGGTCCTGGCAGACCCAGGTAGAAACTCAACAACGTACGGTCGAATACCTGAGGTGGAACCCCGTCGTTCACGTGGACTTCCATGAGATGGGTGGGGATTCCTACTTCTTCTTTCCTGCGGCGACCCCGGTCCACAAGGCTATCCCCGATGTGGTGATGAAGTGGCAACAGATTTTCGGAGAGGGGAACGCCAAGGCGTTTGATCACTTCGGTTGGCCCTACTACACCAAGATCGGGTTCGACATGTACTACCCGGGGTTCGGGGACTCCTGGCCTAGCATGCTGGGCGCGATCGGGATGACCTACGAACAGGGCGGGGGTAGCGGCGTAGGTATCGCCGTGAAGCGGGATGATGGTACGATCCACTCCCTCCGCCAACGGGCCCATGGGCACTTCACCGCCTCCATGGCCACCCTGAAGACCGTGGCCGAGAAGAGAGAGGAACGGCTGGTCGACTTCCTTTCCTTCTTCCGCCATGCCATTGGTTTGAGTAACGGTCCGGTGAAGAGCTACGCGCTGGTGCCGGGTGCCGATCCTTACAACGCGGATCGCCTGGCGACGCTTCTCACTCGCCAGGGGATTGAGGTCACCGTCGCCAGCGAGGCCTTCAACGCCAGGGTGGGCAGAGGCTTCGGAGTCCATCCCGCCCCGTCCTCGAAGGCTTTCCCTGAAGGCACGTACCTGGTGGCTGCCGGGCAGCCGAAGGGTGTGGCCGTCCAGATGCTGATGGAGCCGGAGCCCCTTCTGGAGGACACCAGCTTCTACGACCTCTCCGGGTGGGCCCTGCCCCTCGTGTATAACGTGGAAGCCTATATGCTCTCGGAGGTGCCTGGTGTGGCTTCGGTGCCCGTCTCGTCGCCCCCGCTCCGAGAAGGCGGGCTGGAGGGTGGGCGAGGGGAGTATGCCTACGCCATCGCCTACCAGGGTACGTCGGCGTTACTTGCGGCTGTGGAGCTCCTCAACCGAGGCATCACCGTCAAGGTCGCCGAGGATGGGTTTACGGTCCATGGGAGGGAGTATCCTGCGGGCAGCTTCCTGATCCCTGTCTATCGGAATCCTGAGAACCTGCACCAGACCATCGCCGAGGTGGTGGGGGCCAGAGGGGTGAAGGCCTATCCCATCAACACGGGGCTGGTGGAAGAAGGGGATGACCTTGGTGCCGGCTCCTATCGCCAACTCAAGAAACCACGCATCGCTATTGCCGCCGGAGAAGCGGCCGGAAGCGGTTTCGGAGAGGTCTGGAACTTCTTCGACCAGGGTTACCCCTTCTTCGATTACGCGAATGTGGACGCCTCCCGGTTGGGGAGCATGGAGCTGTCCGACTATGACGTCCTCATTCTTCCGGGAGGTAATTTCGGGAGCGTGTTCAACGAGCAGGGGGTCGAGCGCCTTCGTGGGTGGATGCAGGGTGGCGGTATGGTCATAGGGTTCGAGGGGGGGGCTCAGTTCCTTACTCAGGCAGGATCCAAGTTGACGAGTGTGACCGACGGTGCCCCCGAGGATGAAGAGGACGAAGAGGACAAGGATAAACCTGCGGTGGAGGCCCGAAAGACCCTTGCCGAGCGTGAACAGGAATCAAAAGAAGGCCGGACTCCAGGGGGATTCTACAAGGTGGTGTTGGACCCTGATCACTGGATGGCCTTCGGTCTCCCGGAGGAGATGGCGGTCCTGAAGAGGGGGGACAGGGGATTCGGGATCACTGATCGGGGTGTGAATGTGGCCGTATTCTCAGAGGAGTCTCTCCTGAGCGGTTATGCCCCGCCCGATTTCGAAGAAGAGCTCTCCAAGAAAGCCTGGTTGATCGTGGAGAACGTGGGTCGGGGGCAGGCGGTGCTCTTCGCAGACAATCCTCTTTACAGGATGTTTCTGGAAAGCGAGCACCAGATGGTCCTGAACGCCATCGTGCTGGGGACTGCGTTCCAGGCCGGAGGGCGGGGCGGCAATTAGAAGCCGGTAGCCTCCTGAAAAACCCCTCGCCGTTCGAAGCGGCGAGGGGTTTTTCCGTGGGTTGAAGGGAGGCGTCTGGATGGATTCCCGGTCTTTATCGGATTCGGGGCGAGGAATTCCCATGAACCCACGTGCGGACGACCTCCCCCTCCGAATCCACCTCGAAGCTCCTCTCCTCCCCCAACGACTCGTCGTCCCTGATGCGCCGGAAGGTGTGCCCTTCGATATGCTTGAGCCGGACTAGATTCCCAAGAGGGTCATCCGTGGGGAAGGACACCACCGCCAGCCCGCCCTTCCAGGGGATGACGTGGGTCTCGCCTCCCCAAGGGTATGAGTCGTATGCGCCGATGTAGACGCCGAACTCGGCGGGAGTCTCCTCCCCTTCGTCGGGCTTGTCCTTCGCCGCCTTGATGGCCGGTGCGATGATCTCGTAAGCCCGGCGGGTGAAGATTCCGGGGTTGATCATGGCATTGGCCATGGCGATGGTCGCGATCTTGTCCTCGATTTGTAGTTCCAGGTTCGACCGGTATCCGGGGCAGCTCCCGCCATGCCCGACGAAGGTCTTCTCCCCACGCCGCGAGACACTGAAACCAAGCCCCCATGCGGTGCTCCAACCTGGATCCATGAAGTGGACCCGCTGCATTTCCCGAAGCGTATTCGGCTCCAGGATTTCCTCCTGGCCCGTCTCCAGGAGTCGGAACTGCCATGACGCGAACCTGGCCAGATCTTCCACGGTGGAGGCGAATCCCATGGCGGGGGCGATGCCCCTGCCCTCAAAGGGCTCCACCTTCTCCCGGTTCCCATCTCGTCTCAGCGCGGAGTAACCGGTCGCCAATTTTTCGGTTCCCTGGACCTCACCGATTTCCGGGGTGGTGGAGGTCATGCCCAGCGGAACGAGAATGTGTCCCCTGACGTAGTCTCCGTAGGGCTGCCCAGAAAGGTCCGCTACGATCTCGCCCACAGTGGTCAATCCCAGGTTCGAATACTGGAAGTACTTCCAAGCGGGATAGAGCGTCTCCTGGTCGGTGATCCCGGAAACCACGTCATCGTGGAGGGGGAAATCGAAGGGAGCTGTCCAGTAGGGGTGGTCCGATTCCCGAGGAATGCCTGCCGAATGGGTCAGCAGCCCCTCGACCGTTATGGGTGGTCCTCCTGGATGGGCGTTTTCCAACTGGAACCAGGGCAGGAGAGAACTCACCGGGTCGTCCAGGCGGAACTTGCCTTCGTCTCTGAGCCGCATGGCGGCCACGCTGGTGAACAGCTTGGAGATGGAGCAGATGCTGTACATGGTGGCCGGTGTGGCCGGGCGTTGGCTCTCGATGTCTGCGAGGCCGAACCCGGCGCTCCAGAGGACTTCCTGGTCGTAGACGACGGCCGCCGAAACGCCGGGGACCTGGTCATAGGCCCTCTGGGCATCGATCCAACGGTCCAGGAGGTTGATGGCGTCGGCGACCCGGGGGTCTTTGGACAGCTCCTGGGCTTCGGTGAGGGTGGGAGCCAGGGGTACGGCTAGGGCCAGGGCCCAAGCCATGGTCCGCGTCCGGGTCAGGGCCCGGGCCGGGGTGCGGGCGAAAGAACGAGGTGGCGCATGCATGGCGGTCTCCTGGAAACGTCAGTCTTGAAATCTCACGTCCAAATCAACAATCAACGTCGGCGGAAAACGGGTCCGACCTCTCTCCGTATCGCTTCCATCTCGACATCCGCTCCCTCTGGCGGTTCGGTGAAAAGACTCACCCCTATGGTCAGAGCAAACCCGGCGGCGAACCCAGGAAGCATTTCGTAGAGGTCGTAAAATCCCTCTTTGAAAAAGACCACCCAGGCCACGGTCGTAACGAACCCCCCAACCATTCCGGCGATGGCTCCTGCCCGGGTGGTTCCCTTCCAGAAAAGGGAGCAGAGGACCACCGGCGTAAACGCGCAGGCCAACCCGGACCAGGCAAAGAGGACGAACCAGAAGACCATCCGCACCTCGGCCAGGGCCATGACCACGGCGCCGGCTCCGATCACCACCGTGGTGAGCTTGCCGTAGACGGAGAGCCGCCGTTCGGACCCCTTCGGATTGAAGACCTGCTGAACGATGTCCCGCACGACGGCGGAGGAGGCGAGGATGAGGAGGGAATCCACCGTGGACATGATGGCCGCCAGGACCACCACCAGGAAAACCCCCGTGAAGATGGCCGGGAAGAGGGAAGCGCTCATCTCCGGAAGCACCATCTCCGGGTCCAGGAGGCCCGGAAAAAGTACCCGCCCGGCCATTCCTGAGAGGACCGCCCCAACGTCGAAGCCGATGACGCAGAGCACCGCGATCACCCCACCCTCCACGATCTGCTTCTGGTCTCGGGCCGCGATGAACCGGGTGAGGAGTTGGGGCGCTCCCAGGAAGGCGAGACCGATCCCCACGAACCCCATGGCGCTGATCACCCCAGGCAGGGTGAGGCCGAATGACCCCATGGGCCTCAGTAGCGCCGGGTCCTCCGCGTGGAGGGCTCCCATGACCTCGGTCCACCCCCCGGCCGCCGGGATGGCCACGATGGGGAGGGTCACAAGACAGGCGAACATGAGGACCCCCTGGAGGAGATCCGAGTACGCCACCGCCTTGAATCCGCCCACCGTCGTATAGTAGAGGATCACAGCCGCCCCGATGAGGACCCCCGTCGAATAGCTGGTGCCCAGGAAGGACCCGAAGGCTTTCCCCGAGGCGGTCAACTGGGCCGCTGTGTAGGCGGTGACCATGGAGAGGATGATCACCGCACTGATCCAGCGGAGGACATGAGCCTTGTCCCGGAACCGGTCCTCAAGATAGTCCGGCACGGTGATGGAGTCG
>JBDRDQ010000385.1:0-4459 GCA_043820695.1 Gemmatimonadota bacterium
ATGGGCCGTTATGAGTTGGCTGACAGCCTATTGATGGAGGGACTCGACCAACGGATCAGCGCCACTCACACCCTGTACGTCTACGCTATGTTGGCTGGAGGCCCCTTCGAGGAAGGGGCGGCCAGAGCAGAAGGACTTCTCCGGGGAGCCTTCGGGGATATCTACACCGGTGTTCAGCCTGACTGGCGGTGGTTGATGGGGGGGTGGCTGGCGAGGACGGGGGACCTGGACCGTTTGGAACTTCTTGTTAATGATATGGCCCGGACGGCAGACGAGGCAGATGATCGCCAAAGTCGGCTTTATGCCCGTGCCCTGGACGCTCACCTGGCCCTGGCTCGAGCAGATACCTCGAAAGCCCTGTCTCTTCTCCGAGGGCTTTCTCCCACTGGGCCAAGGGATAAAATCGCGTTTGAGGCCCCCGAATCCCTAGCCGCGGAACGGCTACTCCTGGCGGAGGTGTTGATGGCCCAAGGAGACCCCACGGGTGCGATCCGAATCGCAGCTCTTCTCGACCACACGGCACCTGTTACTTACCTCTTGTATCTGCCGAGAAGCCTGGCCGTCCGGATTGGGGCGGCTGAAGGCATAGGAAGCACCGATCTCGCTGAGGAGTTCAGAACCCGGCTGGACGCCCTTGGGTGGAACCGGCCCAGTCAGGAGCAGATTTCCCCACACTGAGGAGGTCACATGTTCATCTTGGAGCGGATCCCATTTGCCTTCGAATTCCTATTGGGAGCTGTGGCGTTGGAAGCGTATTTCCTGGTTCGGCTATCAGCCCAGTTGGGAAAAACCAAGGATTGCTGCGAAGAATTGAAGGAATGCTGTCGGCAAGCAAAGCAAGCCTACGGTGGTGTAGCCAAACTCTACGATTGGATCGACAACGTTCTGCGAGAGGATCTGAAGAAGGTTCCCATCAAGTGTGGATGGGGAGCCGATCCCACCTGGCCCCCCGCCCCCCCCGGCGAATTCCCTGTGCCTGAGTGAGTTCCAGAGAGATTCCCATGACCGGTAAACTGAGAGCGGGGGGCGCATCGGCCTTGGTGCTCGCCATTGCGACCCCCCTTCCAGGAAGGGCCCAAACCTCGCCACCCGTCTTCTTCCATGAGGGACAGGAGATTGGACTGGTGATCCACTTGGACTCTATGGGCGTGTTAGCAGTCCCAACCGCTGACAGTGAGTTAGTAACCACCGCCTTAGGAGAACGTGGGTTCCCCGTTCAGTACAGAACCTCAGACGGAGTATACATCGTCCTCCCGGAGAACCCTCCTGCTGACAGGGGCGCAGCTTTCGACACGGCAAGGGTCCTCCGAACGGAGCTGAACGAGATCCTAGAGGACGCCGGACCGTTAGCCCGGGGTCCGGGTTCGATGCCCCCGATCGTTCTGACTGACCAACTCATCGTTCGGTTCCGAAGTGCGGTAACCGAAGAAGAGATCTTTTCTCTAATCGACTCACATGGTGCTGACGAGCTCGAGCATAACCCGTTTGATGATCGAATTCGACTCTTGAGGGTCGGCACCGACTCAACCGGGGATGTGATTGATCTGGTGGCTTCTTTTCATCAAAGCCCCTTGATCGAGTGGGTCTATCCCGATTGGGCCTCTGGGTCCCGCTCCGAGGCTTGGCCTCCTGACGATCCCGACGATCCGCATTTTGGGAGCCAATGGCACTTGAAGAACGGCAGCGGGGGTGTCGGAGATATCGGGGTGATGGAAGCTTGGGAAATCACGACCGGGGACGAGAAGATTGTCATTGCGGTTATTGAACCTGACGGGTTTGAAATCACCCACCCGGACCTTGAGAAGAAACTATGGGAGAACTCCCTCGAGGCGGATGCTGAGGCCGCTGGTATTACCGGGTTCGATGAGGACGGCAACGGCCTCACGGACGACATTCACGGGTGGAACTTCTTTCCCTGTTTCAATACCAGCTTATCATGCTGGAACACAGATCTTTCCTCCGGCGATATCCACCACGGGACGGCGGTAGCAGGCCTGATCGGTGCCGAGACGGATAACGGCAAGGGCGTGGCTGGAGTCTGCCCTGAATGCCGGCTCATGCTCTTACGCACGGGGCCCAAACAATGGGGAAGATTGTCGGCCATTCTCTATGCGAGCGAAATGGAGGCCTCGGTAATCAACGCGAGTTGGTCCATGGCCCCTTATTCTCCGCTCTCTTGGGCGATAAAAAGCGTAGCTCGAGGAGGGAGGGAAGGCCGAGGAATCCCCATAGTATTCGCTGCGGGGAATGTCGATGAGGACGTTTGCCAAGGGGACTACTGCACCCTGGGATCTCTCCGGGAGGTGATTACAGTTAGCTCGTCGACCATCGAGGACAAGAAAATCGAAGGGGCTGGGTTTGGCAGTTGTCTGGACCTTCTCGCGCCCGGGGGTGTGGACCAAAGCCACTGGGGCATCACGACCACCGACCAGCTCCAAGACGCCGGGTATAACAACACACTTTCGTCCTGTCCTACTTCTGTTTCTGAACTCCCGGATCGTGACTATTCGGCTTGTTTTGGGGGGACCTCAGCAGCAGCCCCGATTGTATCGGGTGTGGTAGGGTTGATGCTGAGCATCAATCCAACCCTCACTCGAGAAATGGTCCGGGACATCCTTATCAAGACCGCGAAAAAGGTCGACTGTGCGGCGGCGGAATACGGTGGTATCACCACCTGTCCTACGGATGCCTACGCCCGGAGCGATCACTACGGCTATGGCCGAGTCGACGCCTCCAAAGCTGTCAAGGCTGCAAAAGAAACTCTTGTTCCAATCGTGGTAACGGCTGGGGGAAGCTTATCCGTGACTTGGCCCAAGTTCGAGGCCGGGGCCCGGGCTGGGTGGACCAACATCCGTGACGGGTCTGGAGGGCAAGACGCTTCGATCGGGAACGGCCCCGGTGGAGGCCCGGAAGGGGCCCCTGTATTCCACTTCACGTGGTTCTCCGGAGGATCCGGCGTCGGGCCTCCGAATCGCATGCTTGAGCTACAGTTGGGTTCTACAGTTACCTCGTTCTCCAATCCGAGTGGCGAGGAATCCCACACCGTCGTGGCACTACAAGCGGCTTACATCCTCAATCCGATAGGTCCATCCGTTTATATTGGGCTGAATGGCGCGTACCAACGTAGAAAATCGATCAATTCTCCGGCGACCACGGATGGTGGGTTGGGATTTGGCATTGGATACCGGTTCACTCCTCTTCCGTATCTGGCTCTTCGCGCCGAGGGGCGGTATCGGCGGTGGAATTCCAGTGGTTCCGACGAGATTGGAGTTTCCGTTGGGTTCGGGGTCTTGTTCTGAATCTTGGGCCGGTGATTCCGTGGTAACCACTGCTCTGGGTGGGTAGAGTCGGGACCGGTTGGAAAGGATCCAGCTGGGTTCGGGGTGGGAGGAGGCTCTGTTGAGGGGAGAGGTGTAGGGTCAGGGTCCTGGGCTTCGCCTGGGATCGAGGACACCAGCCTGGTGCGTGGGGCCTAAAGCCTCTCCACCATCCACGCTGCCACCGCCACCCAACCCACCCCCAACGTCCACAACAACCACTTCTCCACCGTGGGCAACGTCTGCCGGCCTTTCTCCCCGTGGAACCAACCAAGGACCAAGACGGCAAGGAATCCAAACACCACCGACACCCAGATAAGCCCCAATAACCAGTCCGCTATCCAGCCTCGGCTCTGGAACTCCAGCCCGGCCTCCACCGCCATCCACCCCCCGGCGATGTAGGCTCCGAGAATCTGAGGTAACCGTTTCTTGAATATGAGCCTACGTATATTTACCTCAACGAGTTTATCGGCCCTTTCGCTAACAGAAAGACGCCGATCCCCAGCCAGCTTCCTCTCCAAATCCGCCGCGCTCGGACGATGGCTTGGATCCGTGGCCAAACACCGGCGGACAAGCTCCACCAAGTCCGAATCGGCATCCCCCAAATAGTCTGCTAGTGGCTCCAGCGCGACCGCCGCGCCTTTCTTGCCCAGACCCCGGCCAGGGTCGTCCTTGGGCGGCGGCAAGTGTCCCGTCAGCAGCTGATGCGCTAGGATGCCCAGGCTGTAGAGGTCGGTACGGTCCGTGAGGGGCCTCCCGTCCATCTGCTCCGGGCTGATGTAGGCGGGGTGTCCAAGGATCTCCCCGGTCTTCGTCAGCTTGGGCTCATGATCCTCCCCCGTCTCCAACACTCCAGCGATTCCGAAATCACAGAGGGAATGCCGGCCGGTCTCGTCAGCCCTCAGTACATTGTCGGGGCGGATGTCCCGGTGGATGATCCCCAGCTTGTGGGCGGCTGCCAGGGCCGAGGCCACCTCCTGGAGGACCCGCCGCACCTCGGTCGGACTCAACCGGCCCTCGGCTTTGAGACGCTGGGCCAGGCTGGTGCCTTTCACGAAGGGTGACACCAGGTAGGGCGTGCCATCGGAGAGGCTCCCTACCCGATGAACGGTGCATACGTTGGCGTGATTGAGGCGGGCAGC
>JBDRDQ010000386.1:0-9029 GCA_043820695.1 Gemmatimonadota bacterium
CCCTACCGATGCCGAAATGGATGACCTCCGCTTCGCCTGGGCGGCCGTCTATGCGGTGAAGTCCAACGCCATCCTCCTGGCCCGGGACGGCGGCACTCTTGGAATCGGTGCCGGACAAATGAGCCGGGTCGACTCCTCCAAGATTGCCGTGCGGAAGGCGGGGGAGGCGGGGCTGAAGCTGGACGGTGCCGCCCTGGCATCGGATGCCTTCTTCCCCTTCCGGGACGGGGTGGATGCCGCGGCCGCGGCCGGCGTAAAGGCCATCGTGGAGCCCGGCGGTTCGGTGCGTGACGAGGAAGTCATCGCCGCCGCCGATGAGCAGGGGATTGCCATGGTGTTCACGGGCCGAAGGCTGTTCAGGCACTAGGGTTTCGGGCTAGGAGTCCACCCGGGGATTCTCAGCGTCGCGGTCCCCCGCCTCGGCCCCTGACCTCATCCAAGGCCTCAAGGGCCCTTCTTCGTCCTCACTCCTCCCCGTCCGGGCATCTTTCCCCGCCAGGACGGGTCCCTTCATGCCCTTCATCACCCCTCAGGATCTTCCCTGCATCCTTCAAGAACCAGATGAAGACAGCGGAGGATCCGAGGACGAGGATCACGACGGCGGTCCAAGTGGCAAGGTCGAAAAGCCTCATTGAGTCCTCCTCCCCCTCAGCTCCGTCGGAGGCACGACCGGACTTCCCACCGGAGGCTTCCGCCCCAGCCACTTTCCCAAGGCAAAGGCCAGTGCCGACGCGGGGAGGGCAAGAAGAACGGCGTACTCTTGCCACACTCCGAAGGAAATACCTCCCAGGTTGACCCTCCAAATCACCGTGCCCCAGGTCGCGTCCTCGGCTCCCAACCCGTTCACGATGAGGTAGACCCCAGTGACGATAATCAGGCCCGTGAGGCTGGACGCTAAGCCCGCAGCGGGTTTGAAGGTTCGCTTGGAGAAAAGGGCCACCACCACCGGAACGAAGGCCGCCCCCACCAGCATGGCGGCCATAAATACCCAGGCCGATACGATCGACGTGAAGAAGAGGGCGAACGCCACCGACACCACGCAGGCCACGACGATTCCCCACCTCGTCAGGCGCAGGAGGTCCGCATCCGGTATGGAGGGGTTCACAAGGGGCCGATAGAGGTCGTAGGAGAGGTTCCCGCCGGCGATCAGGAGGTAAGAGTCCACCGTGGACATCCCCGTGGCGATGACCCCGGCCACAAATAGCCCGGTCAGCCCCACGGGGAGCTGGTCCACCACGAGGGTCAGGAGGGCGTAGGAGGGTTCGGCGTCCACGCCAGCGGCCCGTGCTGCCATTCCAAGGACAGTGGTGACCCAGTCGTATGCGGCCCAAAGCACGATGCCGATTCCCAAAGCCACCAGAATCGCGTTCCTGCTCTTGGCAGCGAAGATCCGCTGATAGATGGCCGGTTCCACAAACACACTCAGGGCGGCGGTCGAAAACACCACCAGGACCGGCAGGGGGTAGGTCCCCCGGGGGTTGAAGTGGGTGGCCGGAAGGACCTCCTGGAGTGCTTCCACCCCTCCCAGGGTCTGCATGGAAAAGGCCGCAGCCAGCCCCAGCGTCACGCACATGAGGGTGAACTGGATGGTGTCCGTGAAGGCGTCGGCCATCAGCCCCCCCATGAGGGTGTAGGCCACCGAAACCAGGGCCCCCAGGATCACTCCCCAAACGAATGGGATTCCGAGGACGATATCCAGAAGAACCCCGATCCCCATGAGGGCGATGAGGGGGAGGGAGTAGAAGAACGAGGCTGCGGCCACTACGGTCCTGGTCCCCTCACCGTAGCTGGCAGCCGCCACGTCCGGCAAACTCAGAAAATCCCGTTGCCTCAGTCTCCGGGCGAGGAGGTAGGCGGTAAGCAGGATGGCCAGGTAGTAGGGGCGGGCATACCAGAACCACCCGACGACCCCGTCCACATATCCCACCTCCGAACCACCCAGGAGGACATCCAGGCCGTAGTATGTGGAGACGATCGTGCAGACCAGCAGGGGCGCCGTCATCCGGCTCCCGGCCACAAAATAGTCCCGGAAACCGTGGATGGAGCGAGATACCACGTATCCCAGGACGAGGATTCCGACTACGTAGGAACCGGCGATGAAAAGATCGATTGGGGTCAAGTTTCGCTAGGACTCTCCCGAACCGCGTCAACGGTGCCGTTGAATGGAAGGGACGTTCCGGTCTTGAGAAAAATCACCAGATGATAGGGAGGACGGGGAGGGTGAACAAGGGTTTTCGGCCGGTCAGAACCCGACCTCCCCGAGCCGGCGTTGACCCTGCGTTGATCCCACGAGGACCTTTCACCATCTTTCCCAGAAGTCGGGAGGGGTGTCCGAATGGCTAAGGAACCGGTCTTGAAAACCGGCGCGCGCAAGCGTTTGTGGGTTCGAATCCCACCCCCTCCGTTTATATAGGACAAGCATTTACGTCGTCCTCATACTCTGACACCCTGGGCCTCTTGGTTTGGGGTGTTACCCGTTTTGTTACCCGTTCCGAGGCCGAGCGTCTTTCCGACGGCGTCGAAGTAGCCTCCCACGTCGGCGTAGGCTGGGTGGAATCGGGCGTACTTCATGGTCATAGTGATGTGTTTGTGGCCGAGCTGCTGCTGGAGGAGGTTGAGCGGGATTCCGGCCTTGCAGAGGTGGACGGCGCATGTATGTCGGTGGTCGTGGATCCGATAGTCCGAGATCCCGGCGATCCGGCAAGCCCTCGGGTGTTCTCCCTGGACGGTTCGGCGCTTGATTGTAAAGAGGCGGTCCGTGCCCCGGAGGCCCTCCTCCTCGATGTGGAGGCGAAGGGAGTCGGCCACCCATGTGGGCACGAATACGGTTCGGACCCCTGCTGACGTCTTCGAGTCCGTCACCATCGCTCGGCTGTCGTCGTTTCCCAGCCGGAGATCGCACGCCCGGAGGGCCTCAGATTCTCCGAGACGCATCCCCGTGCCCACCAGAAGCTGCTGTTGCGTCCGAAAGGCCGGGCGGAGGGAGGCCATGTAGGAGGCGAGCTGGCCTGGATCCAGCCACCGGATCCGTTCTTTGTGCGGGAACCGCTTGATCGTGGGCCTCTCCTCGATCCATTTCCTCTTCAACGCCAGCGTGACGAGGATCGAGACTGCAATGGCATCCTTGTTCCACGTCTGCTTGCTGGCCCCGTCCTTCAACCGCTGGGCCTTAAACGCCTGGATCGTGTCCTCCGTGAGGACCTCCCGCACCGTCTTTTCCTCTCCGACGAACCGGCGAAAATGTCCCAAGCCCGTGGCGTACCTGTCGAGGGTGGATCCCGCCACGTCCGGACTCTTCAAAATCAGGGCCTCCTTGCAAGCTTGTGCCAGCGGGACCTCATTCCTCCTGACCCTTTCTGACAGCTCGTGGACCTTCCCCGCCTCGCAGGCTTCCTCGATCTCCTGGATCGAAAGCGAGCCCTCGCCGAACATCCGCAACAGTTCGTACCGGCCCTGGCGGTGGAGCGATCCCAGCGCTGCCTCCCTGACCGTGGCTCGACCTTTGCGCTTGGTGCCGAGCGTCCGGTAGACCGACCCCACGCCAGGGAAGGTCCTCTTCACGTAAAAGACGCCGTTTCCTCTTCTCGTCGGCATGATGCCTCCCCTTCGTCAGTCCTCGATGCGCCGAGAAATAAACTCGCGAACGTCGGCCGGCCGCCACCGGATCCTCCGACGTCCGACCCTGACCCTCGGCATCGGCAGGTCGTAGACGCTCTTCGGTGGCACGGACAGGTATCGAGCCACTTGTTCCGCCGTCCAGAGTGGCTCCGAGTCGTAGCCGTCCCCGACGAGGTCCGGCCGAACCTCATCGCTCGGCCTCATTGGCTTCGGCCTCTAAGGCTTCGGCGTGGCTCACCAATATGGCCGCCCGGTCTCGCAGTACTCTGGCCAAGGCCCTCAAGGCCGTTCTGCTTGGAGGCCTCCGGTTCGCGTAGAGGTCGAATGCCGTTCGGCTGTAGTCTGCCTCCCGGGCAACCTTCTCCACGGATCCGTCGGTGACCGCCCGTAGCGCTTCTTTGAACTTCCTCTGACTGTCCATGTAAGCAACATAGCGTAATCACTATGACATGGCTAGCGTAGGCTGAACAAGAGTACACGTCTCACCCCTTCATGGCCGCTTCGCGCTCGGCAGCCGCCTTCGCGGCGTCCTTCGCGTCCGCCATGATCTTCCGGTGCATGGCAGAGAGAGCGTTCCCGGCCCGATGGAGGACTCCCTCCGCTCCCTCGATCGCCGCGAGCCGATCGACCACCTCGGGCAGTTGCGTCCGGATCCACCTTTCACGAGCCATCGCGACCTCGGCCGGGTCGACGCCGGAGAGGATTTTTGGCGCCCGATCGATGGCCCCTATTATGTACCCGAGCCCGTTCTTGATCGCCCGGCTCATCTCCTCGTCACGGTCCTTCTTGCTGGCCTGCCGAAAGGCAGCGACGATCGCGAACTCCTCCCCTTCCGAGCGGCGGCGCAGACTCAACGCGATCTCTCGTTCGGCGTTCGCGCGTTCCGCGCGGAACTTCTCGGCGGCCGAGTCGAACCGCGGGGCGGCCTCCTTGAACACCCGCTCTGAGTACTTGGCCCGTTCCACCTTCTTCGCCGCGTCGTTGAGCGTGCGGTCGGCGGCGATCTTCCGGAAGACCTCGAACGCCTTCTCGGTCCGGCCGTGAGTGAACTCGAGGACCGGCTCCACGATGCGCAGGATCCGGTCTTGCTCGGGGTGCTCCCGCCGGACGTTCCCCGCGGATCCGCGGTCCAGGGCCAGGGGCGGCGTCTCGCGTTTCGGTGTCGTCATCTTCGACTCCTCCTTCGAGTGATGGTGTCTCCGGGAGGCGGCTTCGACCGGCCCTTACGCGCAGCAGGCCCCTACCGCCCGCCGCGACCTCCCGGCGACGTTCGTTCGTTTCCAGGCCCAGGAGCCCGCGGAGTCGGTTCATCCGCTCCGGGTCTCCTCGGCTCAAGTCCTCGAGGACCAACTCCTCAGCAAGCTCCCAGCAGAGCCGACGGAAGTGGACCAGGATCCGTGGATCGGGCGAGGCGCTCATCGGGGATCCCCCAACGCCTCGACGATTCGGCCGTAGATCTCGGAGGGTGCCTTCCCGCAGGGATCGAAGTAGTCCTCCGGGGGCAGTAGCCAATCAACGGCGACGGCAGTGACGTTTCGATCCCCGTCTTGGTTATCGACCTCGAAGGCGACCAGCGAGGCCAGGAACGACACGAAGCGCTCTCGTGTCCAGAACGGCGCCCGTTGGCGAGTAAGGTCCCGCAGGGCTCGGAGCACGTATCGACAGCGATCCTCCGGTTCGTGGTCACAAAGCTGACCGCGTGGATCCTCTAGGAAGTTTCGTTGAAGCCATCCAATCTCGGCCGGATCCAGGCCCCGGAGTTTTACGATGTCTTGGATTGCTTCGTGGTCTACTTCCGGAAGAGCCCTCACAAGAGAATCCCGTACCGCCTCCGATTCAGCCTCCGATTCAAAATCGGAGAGTTTCTTTTCCGTACTCTTCCGTACTCTTCCGTACTCGGGTGCAGCCGGTTGCGAAGCTTTCTGCGATGCTTTCTGCGAAGCTTCGTCTTCGGACTCGGAGGTTCGCAGCCCGTTGCGAAGCTTCTCACCCTCAGGATCCTCTTCAAGGTCGGGAAGCACGGCCCGGTAGATGGCGGGCCGAGGCCCCCGGAGGGTTTGTACGAGATAGCCTCGGACGAGCAGCTGAGCGCGATAGTTCTGGACTGATCTCACCGACTTCCCCATGTGCTCTGCGAGCGTCTGGTCGCCTGGGAAGGCACCGAGTCCCTTGGTCGGGTTCTCGTAACTCCGGTAGACGCCCCATAAGACCTTCTCCTCCGGGGTGAGGGTTTCGTCTCGCATGATCTGGAAGAACGCACTGATCGTCCGCCTGCCGGACTTGTTTTCGTCGGACATGTCGCCCCCCGCCTGGGGTAGGGAGGACGCCGGGCCTCGGTGAGGCGGCACCGAGGGGGCCGTTGGCCCACCACCTCAACGTGGCCCCGGCATCCGTCGTGGTTGTGGGTCTCCTCCGGGCCGAGGGGTGGTCGAAGGAGGTTCACGAGCCGCTCTCACGGCCGGCGGAGAGAGAGCCTCCGGCCTGGAGCCACTCCGCGACGGCGTTGAGGTCGAAGCGGATAATCCTCCGGCCGATCCTGACGTGGGGGATCGTCTCGCTCCTGCAAAGCCGGTAGACAGTCGGGCGCGCGATCCCCAACTCCGCGGCGATCTCTTCAGCCGTCGCAAGGCGGGGCAGTATGGTGGGGCGTGTCTTGGGGGATCCTAGAGCCATTCGCTGTCTCCTCCCTGCTGTCCAGCGCCTTGGAGCCGGCAACAAAAAACGACCAAGGCGCAGAAGTTCAAAGCCCTTCCGCTGGTTCCTTGGTCGAGATCGCCTCGGGAGGCGATAATCCAAAACTAACCGGCACTCAAAGGATGTCCAGACCTTTCTTCGCAATAAGGCGGAAGACGAACGTCCGAGGCGGGCCTCCGAGAGCACCAGCTGGACATTTGAAAGGAAGACGGAAGGAAAAGAGGCGCGTATGAGGGTCTGGAAGGCCACTGGTGACGGACCCAACGAAGTCCGTTCCAGGGAGGAGACCACGGATCGTTAGGAAACCGTCTAAAAGGCTCTCGGCCTCATCATCCTCAATTTCCGTCGAGTCGGCGTACGGCATCCATCGTGGGGCGGACATCTCCGCCCGAGGGTGTCAGCGAGCGGCGATCAGCTCTTGGCGTCGCTCCCTGAGTCTGCTCCTCCAGGCTTCAACGTATGCGGGCAGAGACGATGCGGCACCTAGAACGTCCACGGCGGCCAGGTAAGCATCGACCTCGCCAATGGATGGTTCCTGGCCGGTCTCAATCAACCAGGAGAGATTGGACAATGCCTCAGCGAGCCGCGTGAAGAAGGACTCCCGGAAGGTCTCTTTTGATCCGGGACCCGGCATGAACTCCATCGTACCGTCCGGGAAGTCGAAGACGTATTCCTTGTTCAGACGTGACGCGATGGCACTCAACCCATGAGCGGCATCCGTCGTCAAAGCCTCAAGAGCCGCAGCGGTAGCGTTCTCGTCATCGGGCGCGCCCAAGGTGATAACCTTGTGGCACAAGAGTTTGTATCCGTCCTCATCCGTTCCCGGCCGGTAGTCTCGGATAAACCTTTCGGTGGGTACCAGTTCTAACCGTTTGGGACGCGCACGGTAGGAGAGCATTGCCGGGAGATACCGGGCAGAGTAGAGATCGAGCGTGACGGTCTCTCGATTCACGAAGCCGAGGTAATAGGGAATCTCGAGGCGATCAAAGTACTCTAATTTCGAGGTCACATCGATCGAGCCTTTCGAACTCTTGATCTGGATCGCAATCGAATTAAGGGGCGCGAGGACTACCTTTCCATTCCTCTCTCGCCGCTCGAAGAGAGTGCAGAAGAGATCCGTTCCAACGTCGTCTCCCACAAACACCGGGCTGGCCACGAAGGCGAGCCGGGAAAGGAGGAACCTCGCAAGATGTTCGTTCTCCCACCCGACATGAAATGTGGAAAGCCGCATTGCCCATCTCTCCTTTCGAGAAGACATCCCGATAGTCCCCGGGACGTGTAGCCCTCGAGGGTTCGCTGTTCGGGCCCCGAAAGACTAACGTAAAGGCCCCCAGAAGCGATGAGAGGGCCTCGGACGGGGACCAAGCCGTCAAGAGGCCTTTCGGGCTTTATTTGGGTGCTCTCGGGCCTGATTCGGCCAGTCGTTGATCGTCCGCCCACTGCTACGAGCTTCCGCTCTTTCAGGCGTTGGAGGAGGGAGGGAGTGGGCATGGGTCAGATCCCCAGACTACCGGATGTATCCCAACGCCCGCAGCATCTCCAGCTGTTCGGGCGTCAACGGGACCGGCTCAGACGGCGTAAAGAGCTGACCCAACGCCAGGTGCGCCTCGAACTGCGCTTCGAGGAACGCCGTGTACTTCGCTACCAGGTCGGGGTGTTCCTCATGCACGGGGTGCAAACACATGGGGTCGTTCCACAGATCGTAGAGGAGCAGAGGGACGGGGCGCTGCTGCTCGGGAGGCCGATCCGGGTTGGGATTGATCTCAAGCGACGCGCCCCAGCGGCCATCGACGACCTCGATGAAGCCCGACAACTCCCCTTTGCCGTCCACTAGGAACTCATCCAGAATCACTGGCCGAGGTTCCACTCCCCCTTCGCCCAGCAGCAGTGGAGCCAGAGACTGCCCCTGCATGACCTCCGGCAGCGGCAACCCCACCAGATCCAGGATGGTAGGCAGGGCATCGATCATGGAGACCACCGGCTGGCTGAATCTCTGCCCTCCCTCGATGTGCCCCGGCCATACGAACAGGAGTGGGACCCTGGTGATGGAGGGCCGAAGCATTATCGTCTCGTTCCAAGGGGGTGGTAGCGAGTCCTGGACGGCAAGCGCCATATCCGTCAACACTGCATCGATGCCGTGGTCGGCTGCAATTATCAGGAGGGTGTTCTCCCATTCGCCCTCGGCCTTCAATCGCTCCACTAGCCGCCCGATCTGGTAGTCGTTGTGGGCCATGCGCTCGTCGTAGAAGCCCTGGGAAATGGAGTAAAAAGCGGGCCGGCTGATGCCCGTCTTCTCGAAGGCTTCCGAGTAGATGCCCGCGCCGCCCTCCTCACGGAGGCGTTCGCTCGCCTCATCCAACCACTTCACCCGCTCGGGACCGACAAATAGCCCTCCAAAGGGAGCCGCCGCCGCCAGGGAAACCCCAGGGTCGATGGTCTGGAAGTGCACCCAGTACGGCTCTCCCGGATATGCCTCCCTCCAACTCCAGAATGCGTCGTGCAGGTATCTCGAGGACTCCCTCCTGCGGAACGAGGCATCATCCGCCCAAACCTCCTGGTGAAGGTCCACTTCCCTCTGCAGGCCGCTCATCTTCCCGGCGTTAGGGTTAGGGGTGAACACGGCGGTCTGGTACCCGGCCTGGTGCATGTGCTGGGCCATGGTCAGCACGTTTTCAGGAACCACGTTGAATCCCCTCTTGAAACCGCCCAGCACACTG
>JBDRDQ010000387.1:0-4096 GCA_043820695.1 Gemmatimonadota bacterium
TTAATCGGGGCGCCCGGATTCGAACCGGGGACCTTCGGCTCCCAAAGCCGACGCGCTACCGGACTGCGCCACGCCCCGTTATAAAAGCCTGCTCGTGGCCTTCGTGAGGCTCCGACGCTAAAGAAAACATAGGATGTTGGGTGGGGGAAGTACCTTTCTCGACCTGAGTGTCGCCCGGATGGAGCTGCGGGGGCTGTCGCCCCCTCGCTCGTCTCGCGGGTGAGCAGTTCGATTGCTTCCCGTCCCACTGGCCGCTCGGCTCGAACCGGGGACCTTCGGCTCCCAAAGCCGACGCGCTACCGGACTGCGCCACACCCCGTCAGTTGAGCTTGCCCGTGGCCTTCGCGAGGCTCGGACGCTAAAGAAAATAAGGGATTCCGGGTGGGGGAAGTACCCTTCTCGAGATGAGTGTCGCCGGGATGGAGCTGCGGGGGCTATCGCCCCCTCGCTCGTCTCGCGGGTGAGCGGTTTGATTGCTTCCCGTCGCCCTGGCCGCTCGGCTCCGACCCCTCAGGAACCCGACCCCCGCCCCTCCTCCCTGCATTCGGAACAGGTGCAAAGGGCCCTCAGGGTTTCGAAGGAATAGAAGCCTGTGTCGTGCCCGTCGCTCCAAACGAACTGGAGGGCGTAGCGCCCGATGTAGTGGATGGCGGTGGGGTAGATCCCCTCCGCCACCATGCTGGGTGTGAGGGTGCGCTGGCCGGTCATTTCGTCCACGCAGCCGGCGCAGGGGCAGTTGAGCCTCAGGTACCGTGGGTCGTACAACGAGCTGTGGCCGTCTTTCCAGCGGATCTCCAGCCGGGTGCCGTCTTCCGTGGGGCCAATGTGTTCGTGGGTGAAGGCGTCCCGATTCATGGTGCTCCATTTCGTATCCAACCCAGCTGCACCTTCATCTTTCTTTCCGAAGCGCTTCACCCAGGGCCCGGAAGGCCCGTCCACGGTGGCTCCGGGAGTTCTTCTCATCGGGGGTCAGCTCGGCGAAGCTCTTTCCCGAGGCCTCGTCCAGGATGATCGGATCATACCCGAATCCGGCGGACCCCCTGGGTTCCTCCAGGACGATTCCGGGCGCTTCCCCACGGAAGCTGTCCACCCTGTCCACTTCCCGAGCCAGGGCAGCCACGCAGACGTACCGCGCACCTCGCGCCTCGTGCGGTTCCCCCTCCAACCGCGTAAGGAGGTAGGCATTGTTGGCCTGGTCCCTGGCTTCTCCATCCAGGTCATCCCCCGGAGCGAACCGTTTGGTGCGGACTCCGGGTGCCCCGTTTAGGGCGTCGACTTCCAGCCCGGAATCATCGGCTACGGTAGGGAGCCCGGTCTTCCGCCGAAAATAGTGGGCCTTGGACGCCGCGTTCTCCTCGAAGGTCTCGAAGGGTTCCAGGCTCTCCTCTTCCGGAGAGTAGGCCACACCGGCATCGTCCAGGTTCAGTAGTTCGAGTGTTGGGATATCAGACAGGATCTCCCGAATCTCCTTCATTTTGTGGAGGCTTCGGGTTGCGACGACCATTCGCATGCTTACATCCCCAATGCGGTTTTTTGGGCTTTGATGAGGGAACGGATGCCCTCCATGCCGAGATCCAGGAGCTCCGTGAGCTCCTCCCGGGCGAAGGGATCCCCTTCTGCGGTCCCCTGCACTTCCACCAGCTTCCCGCCTTCCGTCACCACCAGATTCATGTCCACCTGGGCCCGGGAATCCTCGAAGTAGTCCAGGTCCAGGATGGCGGTGCCATCGAACAGGCCCACGCTCACTCCTGCCACCAGCTCCCGCATGGGATTTCGGACGATCTCCCCCATCTCCACCAGCCGTTTGCACGCCTGGCCCAGCGCCACCGCCGCCCCAGTGATGGAAGCCGTTCGGGTGCCTCCGTCGGCCTGGAGAACGTCACAATCCAGGATGATGGTGCGGGGTCCGAGGACCCCCAGGTCGGTGACGGAACGGAGAGAGCGCCCGATGAGGCGCTGGATTTCCTGGGTCCGTCCCTTGGGGCCGGTCCGTTCCCTGGAGCCCCGTGTGTGTGTGGCCCGTGGGAGCATCCCGTACTCCCCGGTCACCCAACCCTTCCCCGAGGCGGCACGCCAATCCGGCACTTCGTCCTGGACCGAGGCGGCGCAGAGGACCCGGGTATTCCCGGTAGAGATCAGGCAGGAGCCTTCGGCGTAGGCCACCGCGTCCAGCTCGATCAGGGTGGATCGGAGGGCCCCTGGGCCACGTCCGTCGCTTCTGATCATGCGTGTTCCCCCCGAATCTGCCGGAAAAGGTCGGTCGTCGATCGGCCCTGGATGAAGGGGATCACCCTCACTTCCCCCCCGGCTCCCTCCACCGCCTCTCTCCCGACGATCTGGTCCATGGTGTAGTCCCCGCCCTTCACCAACACATCGGGAAGAAGGGACGAGATGAGAGATTCCGGGGTGTCCTCATGGAAGAGGGTCACGGCGTCCACCGACTCCAAACCCGCGAGGACCAATGCCCGGTCATCCTGAGGAACTACGGGGCGGCCCGGCCCCTTCAACCCTTCCACCGACGCGTCGGTGTTCACCGCTACGACCAGGACGTCCCCCAGGGCCCGGGCTTGGTGGAGGTATTCCACATGGCCACGGTGAAGGATGTCGAAGCAGCCGTTGGTGAACACCAGGCGGTAGTCTCTGGGGCGTCGGAAGCGGGCGAGAAAAGCTTCCCTGGACAGAACCTTTTCAGCTGGGAACGGAACATATGTCATCGGGGCGGTCTCCTCCCTACGGGGGATCCAAGGCCGATCATTTCCTTGTGTACGGGAGGCCGTCCATCACGGGGACAGACTCCTAAAGGAAGTAGAATAGTAGATACGCACCCAGGAGGATGGATACCCAGAGCACCATGAACCCGGTGGGGTAGTGCCGGGAGAGCCCACTCCCGGGTCCCAGGAGCCGGCCCGCTCCCTGGAGGGATGCATTCACCCCAGCCATGGCGATGCGCCGGAATCCTCCGTCCAAAGACGCCACCACCGCCCCCACGCCCCGGACCACCCTCGGCGCCAGCCACCGGTAGCTCCAGTCGGAATCCAGGTTCACCGACCGCTTCTCGGGTGGATACCATCCGGTCCGCATCATCCAGAATACCCCGAGGGACGAGAAGAAGAGGAGCTGGAGCTGGGTAATGACGTGGGTGGCATCGTAGGGATGGTACTCCACCGGGTACGGAAGCAGAGGATATACGGTCCACTGCGGGAAGGTCCCGATGGCGATGCAGAGAACGGCCGCCAGCCCCATGGCCAGGAGCATGTTGGCCGGCGCTTCCTTGGTCCTGATTCCAGAGTCGTGGGCGAAGAAGGAGAAGAAGGGGATTTTGATCCCGGCGTGCTCCACGACACCCGCCGACGCGAAGAGAAGGAGAACCCAAAGCCAGGTATGCCCCCCCTCCAGCGCCGCGGCCATCACCATGGATTTGCTCACGAACCCGCTGAAGAGTGGGAAGGCCGAGATGGACGCGGCTCCCACCAGGGAAAACGTAGCCGTGAGGGGCATGGACTTGTACAGCCCCCCAAGTTCGGTGCCCTTGATCATTCCAGTTCGGTAAAGGACCGCCCCCATGGACATCATGAGAAGGCCCTTGAATATGACGTCGTTGAAGGCGTGGGCCACGGCGCCGTTGATGGAAAGGGCTGTCCCCAAACCGATCCCCACTACCATGAACCCGACCTGGTTGATCATGGAATAGGAGAGGACCCGCCTGAGGTCGTTCTCGATGACGGCATAGAAGATGGGGAAGGCCGTCATGGTCACTCCCACCCAGACCAGAAGCTCCGTACCGGGGAAGGCCCTGGCCAGCGCGTAAACCGCCACCTTCGTGGTGAATGCCGAAAGGAAGACCGTGCCCGTAGGGGTCGCCTCCGGATAGGCGTCCACCAGCCAGTTGTGCAGGAGGGGGAAGCCGGCCTTGATCCCGAAGGACAGGAGGATGAGCCAGGAGGCCAGGCCGTTCAGGCCCAGATACTCGAAGGCGATGCTTCCGGTCTCGTGGGCATGAACGAGGGCTCCGGCAAGGAGCAGGACCCCGCTCACCACGTTCACCACCAGATACCGGACCCCCGAGGCCAGGGACCTCTCGCTCTTCCGGGCCCAG
>JBDRDQ010000388.1:0-4155 GCA_043820695.1 Gemmatimonadota bacterium
ATGGAGATGTTCCGGAGGGTCCTTCAGGGGAGGCTGAGCGAAATCTACGGGCCGGCGACCCTGGACACCGATCGTTTCCTCAGAACCATCGGCCTGGAAGAGGCCGCGGTGGCGGGCACCCCCTCCCCCAACACCCCCATCTACCGCCAGATGGAGCGGTATGCCGAGGGGGTAAACGCGGCCATGGACACATGGCGGGGGTTCCTGCCTCCGGAATTTGTCCTTCTCCGCCTCAGGCCCGAACCGTGGAATCCGGTCTTCACCCAGGGGATCGAGAAGATCATGGCATGGGATCTCTCAGACTACCAAACGGGGCTGAATCTGGCGGCCGCCCGAGAGGTCCTCGGTGACTCGGCCTTGGCCCCCCTCATGCCCAGCTATCCCGAGTGGGGTGTCACCATCGTGGACGGCTGGCCCGAGGCTCGGGCAGGCGCGGCGGCGTCTTCCTCCCCCCTTCCCCCTGCACCACCACCGGAGCTATTGGCGCAGGCGTCACTGCCCGACGACGTGGCCCGGATCCTGGAGCTGGGGAGTGTGGTCAGGGCCTCCAACTCCTGGGTGGTGGGAGGGGAGCGGTCCCGGTCCGGAAAGCCCCTTTTGGCCAACGACATGCACCTGGTCCTGAATGCGCCGAACATCTGGTTCCTCGTGGGCCTCCATGCCCCCGGCATCGACGTGGTGGGGATGAGCATCCCGGGAGCCCTCGGTGTGGCGGTCGGGCACTCGAAGGCGGTGGCGTGGGGGTTCACCAACGCCATGGTGGACGACTCGGATTTCTTTGTGGAGCAGGTGAACCCGGACAACCAGGACGAATATCTAACCCCCGACGGATGGGCACCCTTCGAGACCCGGGAGGAGGTCATCAAGGTCAAAGGGGACGACCCGGTCACCCTGACGGTCCGGACCACGCGCCACGGCCCGGTCGTCACCCCGGTGGAATCCCGGGCAGGGGATCAACTCCTGGCCTTCCAGTGGGTGGCCTACACCCCCTCGAACACCTTCCAGGTGCTTATGGGGATGGCCCAGGCCCGAAACGCCGATGAGTTCCTGGAAGCCATGAGGGGCTTCAACAATCTTCACCAGAACGTGGTTTTTGCCGACACGGCCAGCTCCTGGGGGTATTGGATGGGCGGGCACGTTCCGGTCCGGGCCTCGGGGGCCCCGCCCCAGCTCCCGGTACCGGGGTGGACGGGGGAGCACGACTGGATAGGGTGGGTTCCCTTCGAGGAAAAGCCCCACGTCCTGGCCCCTGGCCGGGGGTACATCGCCACCGCCAACAACGCCCAGGGGCGGGACGAACGGGCCCGACGGGTGAGCGACGGCGGTTGGTTCGGCCCCTACCGGGCCCAGCGGATCTCCGAGCTGCTGGAAGCCCGGGACCTCCACGATGCTGAAAGCCTTTTGGCCATCCAGATGGATGCCGGGAGCGCTTTTGTGGATCGGCATATCGGCCGTGCCGTGGATGCCTTCCGGGCTGCCGGCCTGGACGATCTGGCCCGGCGCCTGGAGATATGGGACCGGCGGGCGGAGCTGGAGAGCACCGAGGCCACGCTCTTCCACAGTTGGTGGACCTCCCTTCGTCTGGGCTTCATGGAGCACTACTACGACGGGGGTCAGGGGTACTTTCCCGACAGGGTCGTCGAAATGGCCCTGGAAGGGGAGTTGATCCTGCCCCGGGGGTTGGCGGAAGAGGCGGCCCGGGCGGCCTCAGAGTACGCCGACCTTCCTTGGGGAGAAGCCCACACCCTCACGCTGGACCACCCCCTGGCCGTGGTTCCGGTGGTGGGATCCTGGCTACGCTTCGGCCGATCGGGAATCCCCAGGGTGGGGGGACCCTACTCGGTGAACGTTGGCTCCTTCAACGGGACTCGGCCTCCGTTCCAGGTCTTGTTTGGCCCAAGCCAACGGCACGTGGTGGACATGGCCGACCCCGACGGATCGGGAGGTTTCATTCTCCCCGGGGGCCAGTCGGGCTACCCGGACAACCCCCATTCCTTCGACCAGCTGGACCTTTGGCGGGAGGGCCGACTCTGGCTCCTACCCACTGAGCGGTCCCGGGTGGAGGGGCGGGCGGTCGCCACGGTACGGATGGAGCCGGGGGGAGGCTAAACGAAAAGTCGGGGCAACCCCGCTCTACAACCTTGCTGCTGAAGGAGGATGCAGCATTTGCGCGGGTGGGATTCGGTGAGTACACTCAGGTCGCACTCCAATCCCGAGGCCAAAGCTCAGCGCCTACGGACGTGTGCCGGGGATGCTCCAACTCTTGATCTGAGGGGCCCCGAATGAACACCAAGAGATTCCTGATGGGAACCTGCCTCGAATCTGCGGACGGATAGCCACTCAACCTACCTGGGAGAGAACCGTGTCTGAGTTCGAGTACCTCTCGGTAATCAGCTCAATGGTGTTAGCCCTAGCTATTTCGGAAATCCTAAGCGGATGGGGGGCCCTAATTCGCTTTCGCCGGCATGTAACAGTCTACTGGGTCCACACCATGGCGACTCTACTGACGTTGATCATGATGATCCAATGGTGGTGGTCGAACTGGGAGTACAGGAGCATTCCCGTTAACCTCTTTGAGTTCTTCGTCACACTTTCTCCAGCCTTCACGATGACTCTGCTCGCCCAGGTTCTGACACCTTCGTTGAGTGACGGGAAGGCGTTCGATGGCCGGGAATACTACTACGGGAATCGCAAGTGGATGTACTTCCTTGCAGCGTTGACCATCGTGGCGTTTGGAATATCAGATTTCGTCATAGTCAACTCTCCAGTGCTTTGTATCGACAATGCGATAAGGGGGGCGGCTGTTGCCCTTCTCGGCTCACTGGCATTGTCAAGCAGGGAGCGGTATCACGAGATCGTGCTTTCGTTGGTCGGTTTCCTTCTACTGTTGTTCATGGGGTTGGTAACTTTGAGGCTTTGAGACTCCTCACGTCCACAACTCCTCCTGTCTTGAACCAGCCCTAACCAACTTGACTGGGCTTGGGTTCGTCTCAGGGAGGCAGATCAGCCTGGAACGAAGGATGCACCGCATCCGGGTGGCACCCATGAGGACGTCCAGCGGTTCCCTACTCCTCGCGATCCCCCTTCTTGCGGTCGGTTGCTCCCCAGCCCCCGCACCTGTCGACGAGGCACCGCCCGTGGACCTGATGGCCGAAGAGGCTGCAGCGAAGGCGGTGGTCGACATGTGGATGGAGATGTGGGTTGAGGAAGATATTGGGGTCTTCGACCAGGCATTCTCCCATGATTCCGACATGATCATCTTCGGTACAGACGCAGCGGAATATTGGGTCGGAAATGCCGCGGCCCGAGAGTCCATCGAACTTCAGCTGGGGGCCTACGAAGAGGGGGAAGGGGTCACTCGCAATCAGGACATCAAGGTCCACAGTTCAGGCCAGGTAGCCTGATTCACTGAGATGGGGGACATCGCGGTCACCTCGGTAGAGGACCGGGTCGAACTGACCGTCCGGTTCAGCGGGGTCCTGGAAAAGCGGGACGGAGCCTGGAAGATCGTGCAGTTCCACGCCTCGGTCCCTATGGCGGGGCAGGCGGTGGCGTACTGATCAGAAAAGAGATCCCTGAGTGCATCCAGACCCCGTCCGGCATCGGCCAACGGCTCTTCCGATACTTTTCCGCCTGACAGCAACCGCAGGAAGGCCCGTCCGACTTCCACGCTGGAGTGAGGGCCGACTCTGGCTCCTGCCACTAGAGCGGAAGGGCAGGGACGGTCGATCCGGTTTGGAAGACCGGACAGTGGCCACGGTGCGGATGGAGCCGGGGCAGGGAGGCTGATCCCGAAACCTCCTCTGCCCCGGCCTCAGCCGTTTGGACCTCAACCACCTATAGCTCAGTTGCCCGACCGATTCGAAGCATCGTATCGAATCCAGCCATCGAAAGAGGAGTAGGTCTCATTCGTCATGAGATTCGCTCCCCCGTTCCATGTCACATCCACCAAGACGGCCCCTTTGAAACGTCCCGTTCCACCTGTGGCATAGATGGCCGCGGACCACAGCACCCAAGGGAAGGCGGCGGCTCGAAGCCAATGGTGGTCTGATCGTACGCCACGAAGAGCTGGTCACCGTTGGCTGCGGTGAAGGTGAACTGGCCGTCGACGGTGCTCAAAGCCGAAGGATCCTCGTCATCGAAGTAGGCACACTC
>JBDRDQ010000389.1:0-2211 GCA_043820695.1 Gemmatimonadota bacterium
TGCAACTGGAAGTGCTTTCCCGCCCGCTGGAGTGCGGAGATCAGTTGAAGCGTGTTGGACGGGTGAACGTTGTTGTCCGCCGTCCCGAAGAATAGCATCAGCTCCCCTTCCAGCTTCTCCGCGTACTTCATGGCCGAACCGGCGTCGTACCCTTCCTGGTTCTCCTGGGGAATCCACATGTACCGTTCGGTATAGATGGAGTCGTAATTCCTCCAGTCGGTGACGGCGGAGGAAGCCGAGGCGGCTTTGAATACGTCGGGGTTTCGCAGGAGGGCCATGGCCGAGGCCGTGCCGCCATAGGATGTGCCATAGATCCCAGCCCTGCCTTTGGCCACATAGGGTCGATCCCAAAGAGCCCGGATGCCGGCGGCCTGGTCGTCGATTTCACCCGTGCTGAGCTTCAGGTAGATGGCGTCCAGGAAATGCTTCCCCCGGCCGGCCGCGCTCCGGGAGTCCATGGAGACCACCAGGAACCCGTACTCGGTAAGGGCATTGGGTAGGGTGAAGGTTTCCCGGGCTCCGTTGGTTGCTGGACCGGCGTACACACTCACCAGGACCGGGTATTCCTGGCCGGGATCGAAGTTGGAGGGTTTGTGAAGCATCCCGTGGAGCTGGGTCACGCCATCGGCGCCGGTGAAGGTGAACATCTCCACCTTCTGAAGTCCCAGCTCTTCGAAGCGGGTCAAATCACTCGTTGCCAGCTCCGCCACCAGAGATCCCTCCGAATCGAGAAGGCGAGTGAAGGGGGGGATATCGTGTGTCTGGGCGACGTCTACGAAATACTTCCCATCCGGGGAGAGCGTGACCGAGTGGTTGAAGGCCGGGTCCGTCAGCCGCTTGTCGCCGGCGCCATCCAGGCCGACCCGATGCAGCTGCATCTTCATGTGGTTGTCGCCGTCCCGGGCCATGTAGTAGATCAGGCCCGCTTCCTCGTCCACCCGGACCAGGTTGGCCACTTCGAACTCGTGGTTCGTGACGGTGGCCAGTAGCTCCCCGCTCATGTCGTAGAGGTAGATGTTTTGCCAACCCGTCCGCTCCGACAGCCATAGAAAACGCTGACCGTCCGAGAGGTACTGTCGGGGTGGGTGGTTTTCGACCCAACTGGCCGGCCACTCCTCCCTCACGATCGCCCGGCATGCCCCCGTGGATGGAGTGCAGGCCGTGAACTCATTGATGTTCTGCCGGCGGTTTGTGCGCTGGAAGGTCAGCTTGCCCCCGTCAGGTGACCACTCGATCCGGTAGGCATAGTGCCCCACGACCTCATTCGTGAAAGGCTTCCCGTCCCGAACGTCCATTTCCGTGGAGGCCCCGGTCGCCATGTCGTACACGAAGAGGGTCACGACCGGGTTGGGCGCCCCGGCCTTGGGGTAGGCTTCGACGTCCAGGCTGCTTTGAGTCTGGGTCTGGTCCATCTGGAGGTAGTAGTCGATCACCGGGCCCTCATCGAACCCGTAATACGCCAGTTTGGACCCGTCGGAGGACCACCACATGGCGGTGTTCTGGTTCAACTCTTCCCCATAAACCCAGCTTCCGGTGCCGAATTTGGTCCGGGCTGCCTCGTCGCCTTCGGTGGTGACGGTGATCTCCCCTGTCCCATCGGGAGCGCTGATGAAGAGGTTCCGGTCGCGGTAGAATGCTCGGCGAGTACTATCAGGAGACAGGGCGGAGTCGTACTGCCGGCCTCGTGCCGGGCGGCTTCCCATACCAGACCGACCTTGGCCTGTCGGAGCCTCTCCGGGGACGCTTTGCACCTCCCCGGTGGAAACATCGTAGCTGTAGTTTTGCCCGGTTTGGACGTACTGGAAGCTCCCCCCATCCTCTGCCCAGGTGACGGAAAGGGCGCCGGAGATCATGGCGTCCCGGATCTGGGGTGAGAGCTCCTGGAATCGAAGGTGCCCCGGCATGCTGGGGAGCCGGTCCTGCCCGAAGAGATGTCCGGGTGCCGGATGGGCTAGGCCCGCCAATGCCAAAATGAGGGAAAAGAAAGCCCGAGAACGCATGTTCATGATCTCCACCTGAGCGAGGGGATCCTTACCAATCGAAATCAGCCGGCGAACGATAGGTATGGAAAGAGGGGTTTTGCAACCGCCTGAAGGGTCATTTCACCGAGAGGCGGGCCACCCGCCCTTCGGGCCCTGCCGCCCAACCCACTGAGCCCGCGAAGGCCACGGCGTTATAGGGCCCGCCGTCGAACCTTACCCAACTTCGCCC